>NZ_CP016539.2:87500-90000 GCF_001687605.2 Planococcus plakortidis | reverse complement strand
CAGTTCCGCCACCCCGGCGGGGCATTGGACAGATAAAAAAATGGAGCGGAAGACGGGGGTCGAACCCGCGACCTCCACCTTGGCAAGGTGGCGTTCTACCACTGAACTACTTCCGCTTGGTGCGGGTGAAGGGAGTCGAACCCCCACGCCCGAAGGCGCTAGATCCTAAGTCTAGTGCGTCTGCCAGTTCCGCCACACCCGCGTGGCAATTATAAAATTGAAATGGTGAGCCATGAAGGATTCGAACCTTCGACCCTCTGATTAAAAGTCAGATGCTCTACCAACTGAGCTAATGGCTCAAATATGAGTGGTGCCGGAGAAAGGACTTGAACCCTCAACCTACTGATTACAAGTCAGTTGCTCTACCAGTTGAGCTACTCCGGCATAGAGTAAAATGGTGGAGGATGACGGGATCGAACCGCCGACCCTCTGCTTGTAAGGCAGATGCTCTCCCAGCTGAGCTAATCCTCCATATGTATGCCCAGCGACGTCCTACTCTCACAGGGGGAGACCCCCAACTACCATCGGCGCAAAAGAGCTTAACTTCCGTGTTCGGGATGGGAACGGGTGTGGCCTCTTTGCCATCATCACTGGACTATAAGGTTTTTGAAAGACAAGTTTTATTATACCAAATCTGGTGAGTTTTACAAGTCTTTTTTTGCTCACAGGCAAAAAATCTTGTTCTTTCAAAACTGGATAAATCGACATTGGGGGAAACGTGCGTTTCAGTTGGTTGGTTAAGTCCTCGATCGATTAGTATTCGTCAGCTGCACGTGTCGCCACGCTTCCACCCCGAACCTATCTACCTCATCGTCTTTGAGGGATCTTACTTGCTTGCGCAATGGGAAATCTCATCTTGAGGGGGGCTTCGTGCTTAGATGCTTTCAGCACTTATCCCGGCCACACATAGCTACCCAGCGATGCTCTTGGCAGAACAACTGGTACACCAGCGGTGTGTCCATCCCGGTCCTCTCGTACTAAGGACAGCTCCTCTCAAATTTCCTGCGCCCGCGACGGATAGGGACCGAACTGTCTCACGACGTTCTGAACCCAGCTCGCGTACCGCTTTAATGGGCGAACAGCCCAACCCTTGGGACCGACTACAGCCCCAGGATGCGATGAGCCGACATCGAGGTGCCAAACCTCCCCGTCGATGTGGACTCTTGGGGGAGATAAGCCTGTTATCCCCGGGGTAGCTTTTATCCGTTGAGCGATGGCCCTTCCATGCGGAACCACCGGATCACTAAGTCCGTCTTTCGACCCTGCTCGACCTGTCCGTCTCGCAGTCAAGCTCCCTTGTGCCTTTACACTCTGCGAATGATTTCCAACCATTCTGAGGGAACCTTTGAGCGCCTCCGTTACTCTTTAGGAGGCGACCGCCCCAGTCAAACTGCCCGCCTGACACTGTCTCCCAAGCCGCTTAGGCTTGTGGGTTAGAAGTTCAATACAACCAGGGTAGTATCCCACCGACGCCTCCCCCGAAGCTGGCGCTCCGGGTTCTCTGGCTCCTACCTATCCTGTACAAGTTGCACCAAAATTCAATATCAGGCTACAGTAAAGCTCCACGGGGTCTTTCCGTCCTGTCGCGGGTAACCTGCATCTTCACAGGTACTATAATTTCACCGAGTCTCTCGTTGAGACAGTGCCCAGATCGTTACGCCTTTCGTGCGGGTCGGAACTTACCCGACAAGGAATTTCGCTACCTTAGGACCGTTATAGTTACGGCCGCCGTTTACTGGGGCTTCGGTTCGCACCTTCGCTTGCGCTAAGCACTCCCCTTAACCTTCCAGCACCGGGCAGGCGTCAGCCCCTATACGTCACCTTACGGTTTTGCAGAGACCTGTGTTTTTGCTAAACAGTCGCCTGGGCCTATTCACTGCGGCTCTCTCGGGCTATTCACCCTACCAGAGCACCCCTTCTCCCGAAGTTACGGGGTCATTTTGCCGAGTTCCTTAACGAGAGTTCACTCGCTCACCTTAGAATTCTCTTCTCGCCTACCTGTGTCGGTTTGCGGTACGGGCACCTCCCGCCTCGCTAGAGGCTTTTCTTGGCAGTGTGAAATCAGGGACTCTGAGGTCAAACCTCTTGCCATCACTGCTTGATGTATACAGAAACGGGATTTGCCTCGTTTCTCATCTCACAACTTGGACGTGCACAACCAACGGCACGCTCACCCTATCCTTCTGCGTCCCCCCATTACTCAAACGGCGGGGAGGTGGTACAGGAATATCAACCTGTTGTCCATCGTCTACGCCTATCGGCCTCGACTTAGGTCCCGACTAACCCTGAGCGGACGAGCCTTCCTCAGGAAACCTTAGGCATTCGGTGGACGGGATTCTCACCCGTCTTTCGTTACTCATACCGGCATTCTCACTTCTAAGCGCTCCACCAGTCCTTCCGGTCTGACTTCACCGCCCTTAGAACGCTCTCCTACCACGGACATCTCAGATGTCCATCCACAGCTTCGGTAATCCGTTTAGCCCCGGTACATTTTCGGCGC
>NZ_CP016539.2:0-82500 GCF_001687605.2 Planococcus plakortidis | reverse complement strand
GAGGACAAACGCCCGCTCGTACATACGGGGGTGAGGGATTGTGAGCCTTTCCGTTGTCAGCTGCTCTTGATCGTATAGCAATATATCAAGGTCTACTGTGCGCGGCCCCCAGCGGACCAGCCGCTCCCTTTGCAAAATTTCTTCAATTTCTTGGCAGGTATCCAACAACTCCAAAGGAGAGAGGCTGGTTTCCATTTGAATAACTACATTTAGAAACGCACCTTGCTCGAGATAGCCGACTGGAGCCGTTTCGTAAATGGAAGACATCTTCATATTAGAGATGGCGGAATTTGCTTGAAGCAAGCGAACCGCTTCTTGAAGCTGTGCTTTCCGGTCCCCTAAATTCGACCCTAAGGATAGATAGGCCCTGTTCATCAGAAATTCCCCCGTGTGATGTCGATTGCTACCGATTTGTAATGGCCGGGGATCGGCGGGTCGGGCTTGATTAACTGCACGCGCACTCCTTGGACCAACGGGAATTTGTTCCTTAATTCAGCAGCCACTGTTTCGGCCACAGCCTCGACCAGTTTTTTCGGTTTTCCTTCAATAATTTCGCGACATGTTTCGTACGCTTCGCCGTAATGGACTGTGTGTTCCAACTCGTCCGTTTCCCCAGCGCGTTTCAAATCGACCGCGAGTGTCACTGTTGCACGGAAACGCTGCCCGAGTTTTTGTTCTTCTGCAAATACGCCGTGATAGCCGTAAAACTCCATTTCATTTAAATGAATATAATCCATGTCTATCCCCCTACCTTTATCTTGCCTGTTAAGAAATCCATCATCTTGGCTGTTTGCACCGTTTCTTTCACATCGTGGACACGCACGATTTGACAGCCTTTCATGACACCGAAAGCTGCCGTTGCGAGGGAGCCTTCCAAACGCTCACCGATTTGTGCATCGAGTAATTTGCCGATGAATGATTTGCGGGAAGTGCCGAGGAGCACAGGGTAGCCCATCGCTACGAGCTGATCGAGCCGCTGCATCATTTCGACATTTTGGGCCAGCGTCTTGGCGAACCCGATGCCAGGATCGAGCCAGATGTGATTGTCCGGAACGCCTGCATTTCGGGCGATACGTATGCTTTCTTCAAGATCTTTTTTGGCATCTTGCCAAAAATTATCGTAAACTGCTTCGGCACGGTTGTGCATCAGAATGATCGGCACTTGTTTATCTGCAGCGACTTGTGCGATTTGGGAATCGTATTTCGCGCCCCAAATATCATTGATGATATGCGCTCCGGCCTCGATGGCTGCACGGGCGACAGCGGATTTGTATGTATCAATGGAGATAATCGCCTCGGTTTGTTCTCTCAGCGCCTTAATAACCGGCACAACGCGAGCGATTTCTTCTTCGTCGGAAATCTGCGTGTGGCCAGGGCGTGTTGATTCACCGCCTACGTCGATGATTGCAGCACCGTCTTGCAGCATTTGCTTGGCGCGGGCCACCGCTTTCTCAACATTGTTGAATTGTCCGCCGTCTGAAAACGAATCTGGTGTCACGTTCAATATGCCCATTATTTGTGTTTTTGCGCTTACGTCTAAGTTCATCTTTGTTCACCGTCCATATCTGAATTGAAGAAATCAGTCATTTCCCGGGAAATACTGTTATGCAAACTGTCCCTATTTTATCGCGAAATTGCAATTTCTGCACAAATAAAAGAGCCCTTTTCAAAGGGCTCCTAAGATTCTCGATTAATTTTCGTCGAATTGATAAAGCGGAGTGCTCAAATAGCGTTCGCCGTTCGATGGCAAAATCGCTAATACTTTCTTGCCTTTGCCAAGCCTTTTCGCAAGTTCGAGCGCTGCATAGATTGCTGCCCCTGATGAGACACCACCAAGAATACCTTCTTCGCGGGCAGTTTTGCGGGCGAATTCATACGATTGCTCGTTGCTGACTTGCATGATTTCGTCATAGATTTCTGTGTTCAGTACGGCTGGAACAAAGCCAGCGCCAATGCCTTGGATTTTGTGGGGTCCTGGTTTCCCACCGGACAAGACAGGTGAGTCGGTCGGTTCGACGGCAACGATATGGACATTCGGGAAATGCTCTTTCAGCACTTGTCCAGCACCTGTGATCGTCCCCCCTGTGCCGATGCCGGAAATGAAGCCATCTAGTTGATCCATCGCTTCGACGATTTCAGGCCCTGTGGTCAGGCGATGAACTTCAGGGTTTGCTTCGTTATTGAATTGCTGGGGCATAAACCAATCGTTTTCGGCTGCCAGTTTTTCGGCCGTCTTGATAGCGCCGTTCGGGCCATTCATGCCGTCTGGTCCTGGGGTTAGCACTAGTTCTGCACCGTATGCACGCAAAAGATTGCGGCGTTCCATGCTCATCGTTTCAGGCATGACAAGAATTGCGCGGTATCCTTTGGCTGCAGCGATCATGGCAAGGCCGATTCCGGTATTGCCGCTTGTCGGTTCAATTAATGTATCGCCTTCTTTTAAATCACCGGATTTTTCTGCCGCTTCGATCATCGCGAGCGCGATCCGGTCTTTTACGCTCGAGCCTGGGTTGAAGTATTCCAATTTAACGTAAACTTCCGCATCTTCAGGTCCTGTCAGCCGGTTTAATTTAACAATCGGTGTTTGCCCAATCAATTCGGTAATTGAATTTCCTACTCGTGCCATGTTTACCACTCCTAATCCCTACTATTTTCGTCGACATTATTTTATTTCATCCTATCAATTGCGGCGTGAACTGTCAATCTTTGGAGAGCGCCTACAGCTTATTCCCCTTCACCGTAAAACCATTCAGCATTGAATTCCTGCCAGAAGGCTTCGGGCGAGACGGATTGAGGCAATTGTTCGAGTGCCAGCTCCCGGCTGATGTGTTCTTTCACTTCGTCGTAGCTGAACGTGCGGCCTTCGATTTTTTCTTTCACCATAATGATGGCGGTGCGCCCGTCTTCAAGTGCCAGTGGGGCTGACCAGGAACCGGGTTCTATACTTTCTGCCGTTTTTGCGATCTGGGGATCGATCGATGCTTGGCCAGGAGAGACGAAGCCGATGTCGCCGCCCAAGTTTCCTGTTGCATTATCAATGGAGCGCTCACGGGCCAGTGCCTCGAAGCTCGAGCCGCTGTCGAGTTCTTTGACCGCCTCTTCCGCTTCCGCCTTGGAATTCAAGACGATCATGCTCGTGCGGTATGAATCTTTGACGTCATAGATAGCCCGGTTCTCTTCATAAAAATCTTTGATCGCCTGGTCATCGATGAGCACATCTTTCGTCAAGACCTTTTCAAGGATCAATTGCGCTTTCACTTTTTCGCGCTGTCGTTCGGCGTCGTTTGCATACAGCAGTTCTTCAGTACCGTCCTGCGCAGTCCGCATCATGGCCAGCTCCAGATCGATTTCCTTATCGGATACTTCGATGCCGTAATCCTCTGCGGCGGCAGCCATGACTTTTTCATTGACCAGCTCGAGAAGGGCACTCCGGCCATGCTGTTCTTCCATCGATGCCATCCATTCCGCACGCGTGATTTCTTCTCCATCGACCACCGCAACTTCTTCGCTTGCGGCACTGTTGCCGTCCGGGATGAGCCAGGCGATGAACCACAATAGGTTGGCCAGCAATAAAATGCCGATGACCATCAACACCGGTTTCGTTTTCAAATGGCGTTTCTGTTTCGGAGGGGTCGTGTTAGTTCGATTCAAGGTCATTGATCAACGCTTCCAATTCTTCTTTGTTATAATGATACTTTTCGTGACAGAAATGACATTCCGCTTCCGCTTGGCCGTCCGTTTCGATCATTTGGCGGATTTCCGCTGCACCGAGCCCCATGATGCCTTCTGCAAATTTTTCTTTTGAACAGGTGCAATTGAACTGGACAGCCGTTTTCCCGAGAATCTGGACATTGCCTTTCCCCAGCACTTCTTCGAGGATCCCTTCAGGGGTGAGCCCGCGCTTGATCATGGATGAGACGGGCTCGATGTTGGCCAAGCGTTGTTCGATCAATGTGATGGTCTCGTCATCGATATCCGGCATCAATTGAATGATGAAGCCGCCTGCTGCGAGCACGGAGTTATCGGTGTCGACCAGTACGCCGAGCCCGACAGACGATGGCACTTGTTCGGAGACGACGAAGTAATAAGTCAAATCCTCCGCGATTTCCCCAGAGACGATCGGTGTCTGGCCCGTGAAATAATCGCGCATGCCAAGGTCCTTGACGACGGACAACATGCCTTCCGTGCCGACGACGCCTTTGACATTGAGCTTGCCGCTCTTGCTGTCAACATGGGTTTGTGGATTGGCGACATAGCCGCGCACATTGCCTTTGGCGTCGCTGTCGACCAATAAATGACCGACTGGCCCGCCTGCTTCGATTTTCAAGGTAACGCGGTCTTCTCCTTTAAGCATCGCGCCGAACATGACGCCGCCTGTCATCAACCGCCCAAGTGCCGCTGTTGCCGCGGGCCATGTCTGGTGGCGGCGCTGTGCTTCACCTACTGTTTCTGTTGTATTGACTGCAAATGCACGCACATTGCCGTTAAAGCCGAGGCCGCGTACTAAATAATCTGGCATAGTGATTCTCCCTCTCTTTACGCTTGGTTGCGTTTATAGATGTAATGCAGGCCTTTCAATGTCAAAAACGGGTCCACATGGTCGATCATGTCGGACTCTGCGGCAATTAGCGGTGCGAGGCCGCCTGTCGCAATGACCGTCGGCGGCTGCTTGCTTTGTTGTTTCATGCGGGCGATGATGCCTTCCGCCTGGCCGACATAACCATAGACGATTCCTGACTGCATGGCGGAAACCGTATTTTTTCCGACAACCGAATCCGGCCGCGCGATTTCGATGCGCGGCAATTTCGATGCGCGTGTGTAAAGCGCTTCGGTCGAGCTTTGGATGCCCGGGGCGATGGCGCCGCCTTGATACTGTTTTTTTTCATCGATATAACAAAAGGTATTGGCGGTGCCAAAGTCGACGATAATCAAGGGGCCCCCATATTCCTGTATGGCAGCGACGGCATTGACGATGCGGTCCGCGCCGACTTCACGCGGATTTTCGTATTTGATATTAAGGCCGGTCTTGACGCCTGGCCCGACGACCAGCGCTTTGGTGCGGAAATATTTTTGTGCCATGCGCTCTAGCGCGAACATGATCGGCGGGACGACAGATGACATGATGACGCCGTCAATCGCTTCAAATCCCAGACCGACGTGATTCAAGAACGCTTTGATCTGCATGGCGTATTCGTCTTCGGTTTTATGGCGGTCGGTTTCCATCCGCCAATGGTGAAGCAGTGTATCGTTATCATATACGCCAAGGACGATATTGGTATTGCCGGTATCCATCACTAAGATCATAATTTCTCCCCATTTATCTGCTGAATTTCCAACACATCATACCATAATTCCGCGAAAGCAAAAAGCCGGCGCCAAGCCCTTTTCAAGGGTGGCACCGGCTTTTCGTTATTTACGGTCTTCTCGGATCGGCCCTTTGGAATCAGCCGATGAATCTTCTTCCGGCAGATCTCCTGATGACGGGTCATTCGGGGCGCCCGTGACATCCGGGTTTACCTCGTCCGTTTCCGCTTCGCTTTCTTCTTGCTCGTAGTTGCCGTTCAGGGCTTCATACGAACGTTCCGGCAAGGTGCCGTGTTCTTTCAAATGCATGATTTGGGCAGCATCGAGTGTTTCCACTTCAAGCAATGTGTTCGCAAGCAGTTCAAGAAGCTCGCGTTTTTCCGTAAGGATCTCTTTCGTCCGGACGTACTGCTCTTTGATGATGCGCTGGATTTCCTGGTCAATTTCGAATGCGATCGCATCGGAATAGTTTTGATCTGAATTGAAATCGCGTCCAAGGAAGACGTTGCCGCCTTGGGATTGGCCGAATTGGATCGGGCCAATCTTGTCGCTCATCCCGTATTCAGTGACCATGCTGCGGGCGATCGCTGTCGCGCGCTGGAAGTCATTGTGCGCGCCAGTGGAGACTTCGCCGAAGACGATATCCTCTGCCACACGCCCGCCGAGCAAGCCGGCAATCTTATCGAGAAGTTCCGGTTTGGTCATGAAGTAACGGTCTTCACGCGGCAGCATGACGGCATATCCGCCAGCCTGGCCACGCGGGACGATTGTTACTTTATGGACGATGTCGGCATCATCCAGCATGAGGCCGATGACAGTATGGCCTGATTCGTGGTATGCGACGATATTGCGTTCTTTTTTCGAAATGACGCGGTTCTTCTTGGCTGGACCTGCAATGACGCGGTCTGTCGCTTCGTCGATATCGGCCATGTCGATTTTCTTCTTATTGCGGCGAGCGGCGACAAGCGCTGCTTCGTTCAATAAGTTCTCAAGGTCTGCACCGGAGAAGCCAGGTGTGCGCTGTGCAATGGCCTTCATGTCGACAGTATCGTCAAGCGGCTTATTGCGAGCATGGACTTTCAACACTTCTTCGCGTCCTTTAACATCCGGGCGGCCGACTGTGATCTGGCGGTCGAAACGGCCAGGGCGCAGAAGTGCCGGATCTAGGATATCTGGACGGTTGGTAGCAGCGATGATGATGATGCCTTCGTTCGCGCCGAAGCCATCCATTTCGACGAGCAATTGGTTGAGCGTTTGTTCACGCTCATCATGCCCGCCGCCAAGGCCGGCGCCGCGCTGGCGGCCGACTGCATCGATTTCATCGATGAAGATGATACATGGTGCGTTTTTCTTCGCGTTCTCGAACAAATCACGAACACGTGAAGCCCCGACACCGACGAACATTTCGACGAAGTCCGAACCACTGATGGAGAAGAACGGCACGCCTGCTTCGCCGGCTACCGCGCGGGCAAGCAATGTTTTACCGGTACCCGGAGGCCCGACAAGCAAAATCCCTTTCGGAATGCGGGCACCGATCTCGCCGAAACGTTTCGGATCTTTCAGGAAGTCCACGACTTCGACAAGCTCTTGTTTCTCTTCATCCGCTCCGGCTACATCGTCGAAGCGGACTTTTTGTTTCTGGTCGTCGTATAATTTCGCCTTGCTTTTTCCGAAGTTCATCACTCGGCCGCCACCGCCGCCTTGTGATTGGTTGAGCAAGAAGAAGAACAGGATGAAGATGATGATGAATGGAATGATGCCGGTAAAGAATGAAACCCATCCGCTAGTTTGCGGGGCCTTCAAAAACTCGACTTCCACATCTTCTTGTGCTGTCGCGAGCTCATCGATTTGCGCTACCAATGCCTCGTTTTCGATCGGCACATTGGTGACAAATGATTCGCCTTCATCATAATCTGCCATGCGGCCGGTCACTTCGTACACTTGTGCGTCCGGCTGGATGGTCACTTCTGTAATTTCACCGGCGTTCAGCGCATCTAGAAAGTCGCCATAGCCAATATTTTGCGTCGGCTGATTGCTATTATTGAAAGTTCCTAGAATACCGATGATGACTAGGAATATCAGTAGATAAAATATGGTGTATCGGAATATTCGATTCATCCCGCTCCTCCTCACAAAGTTTCCCAAAACTAACCTAAATACTAACACAGGGACAAAAATGCATACAATGAAAAGCCTTTACGGCATGTATGAAATCATCGGCTCTTTGAACTTTCTTTGACTATTCCTCTTCCCCGCTATATACGGACGGTTTCAGTATTCCAATATATGGAAGGTTGCGGTATTTCTCTGCGTAGTCCAAACCGTAGCCGACAACGAACGCGTCCGGTACTTCAAAGCCGATATAATCCGCTTTCAAGTCCACTTTACGCCCGGTTGGTTTATCAAGAAGCGTGACGATTTTAATGGAGTTCGCTTTGCGGTATTTGAACAAGTCCACCAAATAGCTCAATGTCAGTCCGCTGTCGATGATGTCTTCGATGATCAGCAAGTCACGGCCTTCGACGCTTGCGTTCAAATCCTTGACGATTTTGACTTCACCTGAAGAAACCGTGGCGTTTCCATAGCTTGAAACATCCATGAAATCCATTTCCACATAACCGTCAAAACGTTTCATGAGATCGCCCATGAATGGCATGGCGCCTTTTAATACACCGATGGCGAGCGGGTATTTCCCTTCATAATCACGCGTCAATACTTCCCCGAGTTCACGCGCTTTTTCTTGGAGCTGTTCTTCGCTGATCAATACTTCTTTAATGTCCTTTTGTAACATGGTGGGCCTCCTAGTTTCTTCCTCATTTTGCATAGTCTATGCATTGTTCAACTAATACTCGGTTGTCTGCCGGACGCTTGGTCCGGCTCAGGCAAGCTGCGGTGCGCAAACCGGGCACCAGTAATACTCGATTTTCTCCGGCCACGATGATTGGCCAGCCGTCCCGTTGTTGGGAGGGGATCTTCTCGTCAATCATCAGCCGTGCCAGTTTTTTTGCCTGGTCCATGCCTGCAAGCCGGATCCGGTCGCCCGGCTCTCTTCCACGGAGTGTGAAGTCCACCTCTTCGGAATGAAAATACCAAAAAAGGGCGTTCTCCACTTCCGGCTCTTCACCGGCTTGCAAGACCCGGTAACGTGACCCGCAAACAGGCGGCGACCAAAAACGGCCGATGTCAGCTCGCCGGCGTTCCAGGTGTTCGGTGTGTTTTTCAAAAAACACCTGGTCATATTGGCGTATCATCATATAATTTTGCGGCAAATGTAAAAAAACAGTGCCCGAGGAACTTTGGAGCAGCTCGCGCACTTGTTCCGCCAAATGGCTCGTTATTAACACTCGCTTGTCATCATATAGATAGTTTAATAGTAGTAGAACCATCCTTTTTTGTAAAGCGGAGGGATGGCTTCTGAAACTTTCGGCAGAAATAAGCAATTCCTTGTCTGAAGACAGCAATTCTTTCAACGTTTGTTCGGCGAGCTGCTGAAGGAACACTGCATCTTCGTTGATCTGTTCAGCGAGCTCGGAGAAGTGTAACGAAGCGCGAGGGTTTTCCTGCGCCATCGCAGGCACGATGGTCTTACGGATGCGATTGCGTGTGTAAGTGTCACTGGCATTGCTCGGATCTTCGCGGTACGGTACTTTTTCCAGTTGTGCATACCGGGCAATTTCCGCTTTGGTGACTGCAAGCTGCGGCCGGACGAGCAATCCACCGCTAAATGGGCGCTTGATACGCATGCCGAAAGCCCCGTTGCGCATGCTGCCGCGCATGCCTTCCATCAAGATGGTCTCTAACTGGTCGTCTGCGTGGTGGGCCGTGATAAGGACTGTGGATCCGGTTTTCCCCATTACTTTCCCGAATATGCGGTAACGTTCTTCCCGGCAGACGCTTTGTGTGTTCCCGCCTTTTTCAGCTAAAATCGCAGGGATCGGGACCGAATAGCTTTCATAAGGGATTTGCCACCGTTTGCATTGCTGTTCGACGAATCGGCGGTCTTCTGCAGATTGCTCACCCCTCAGCATGTGGTCGATGTGCACGGCGGTGAGATGGACATCCAATTGATGACGTTTTTTTGAGAGAAAATATAAAAGAACCATCGAATCGATGCCGCCCGAAACACCGATGACAAGACGGTCGCCTTTTTCGAATAGTTTGTGCTTTTTATGATATGCAAGCATCATTTGCTCATAATGATCCACGGCATGCCCTCCTGTTCTGGCTTGTTTCCAATGCAACTAAAATAAATATCGTAAAAACATAAAATGCTGATTGACACATATGTATCAGTGATAGTATGATATAAACTGTTCGTTTGAACAAGGCGGCGTAGCTCAGCTGGCTAGAGCGTACGGTTCATACCCGTAAGGTCGGGGGTTCGATCCCCTCTGCCGCCATTTTATAAGCAGCGCCCTCCAAATGCGGAGGGCGCTGCTTTTTTTATGTCAAGAAAGTATCGATTTGCTTGAAATGGTGGGCGTCGTGTTTCGTGAGATCTTCAAAATAACGGCCCATTGTCATTTCTTTATCATCGACATAGAATACAGCTTCCCATTGACCGGGAGTTGCAGATGCCAGTTGCTCTTTCAACAGCCGGCGCTCTTCAATGGCTTCGGCGACGATTGCCGGAAACTCCATCGTTTTGGCTTTATCGATGGCGCGGCGGTTGAATTCATCGACTTCAGGCAAAGGTTCCAAGTGTATCCCTTGTTCCATCTGCGGCAAGCGCTCGCGTCGGATAAAGCGGTCCCATTCCGCGAGGTGCATGACCATTTGCGCAATCGACCATTTGCCATCCGCGATCGGCTTGTAGGCGTCAGCTGGCTCCGATAAGGTCTTTTGGAGCGATTCCATATAAACTTTGTACTCGTCAAATGCCTGGAGGACTTGCTGTTGTTCCATCCTTTCCACACCTTTCCGCTGTATCGTGCAGGGCTGATGCCTGCTGAGCTGTCTACTTATTTAGACAAACGCCCCGCGTTCTCCTACCACCTTACGTTTTTCAGCAGATAAAAAAACGCCCTCCCCGAAAGGAGAGGCGTTCCATGTTCATTTTTCAACTAAGTTGAAGCATTTTCTCTATGCTATTAAAACAGCTAGCAAGTTAGCCTCTTTTCGCGCCGCGACCGCCACGCTTGGATTCTGTGGCACGCTTTAGCGTCGACAGATTGTCTTCACTGTCTTTCAGGAATTTTGCCATCTTCGTTTCGAAGGTTTCCTTAGGGGCGCGGTCAAAAGAACGATTGTTCGGACGCGGACGGCTTGGACGGCTTGAACCGCCTTCAGGCTGAGGCTTCGCTTTGCGGATCGACAAACCGATTTTTCCGTCTGCTTCTACATTCATCACTTTCACTTCTACCATTTCGCCAACCTTCAAGTGATCGTTAATATCTTTCACATAGTTGTCAGCGACTTCACTAATATGCACGAGGCCTGTTGCACCGGTTGGAAGCTGTACGAACGCTCCAAAGTTTGTAATACCTGTGACTTTTCCTTCTAACTTGCTGCCTACTTCAATCGACATAAAAAAAATGCTCCTCCTTAAAATTTAAGATGACTCCAAATTCGGGCCAAATTGACAGTTTGCGGGACTGATCCCACCTTTAATTATAGCGATGAAAGGGAGAGTGTCAACCGACTACTCTTTTTCTTCGCTATCTTCCTGTGGTTTCTCCGCATCACTCGGCAAAGTGAAAATGATCTCGCCTTCATCCGATAGGAAATAATCTTTGCGTGCAAGTTTCGATACATAATCATCGTCATTCAATAGTCGGATCTGTTCTTCAAGCTTGTCCTGCTGCTTCTGCACTTCTTCAAGCTCGGCCAGTTTTTCCTGTTGAATCTGCTCTTTATCGGCAATGGTCTGGGATTGTGCATAAATGGTCGAGCCGAGCCAAATACTCGTCAACAGCACCACCAAGCCGAACACTGCCAACCTTCTGTATAATCCCACTTTGTGCCGCTTTTTGCGCGCATCTTCGATTTCTGCAGCCCGCGTGTATTCATTTTGCAGCGGGGTCACTCCCTGGTTTTCCTGTATATTCTCCCTCTTCATCTATGGATGCCCCTTCCCTACTGATTTTGTCATTATTATACATGAAAAACATTCTATTTAAAAAGATTTTCTGTAAGCCCTTTCTCCTTTTTTCCTGTATTTAACTAGAATTTAACCGCTCTCATTAAAAATTAATAAAAATACTGTTGACTTAATTTTTATGCAACTTTATAATACAGGACACATCATTTATTATAAAAATTACTCATATTGCATATATATTCAAAAAAAGGAGTGTGGGGCATGACAGGGAAATTGATTTTGGCAAACGGGACATCGTTCGGCGGAACATGGCATGGCATGCAAAAGCCAGTACAAGGAGAAGTCGTCTTTTTCACCGGGATGACTGGCTACGAGGAAGTCATTACCGACCCTTCCTATAAAGGGCAGGTTATCGTATTTTCTTATCCGTTGATCGGCCAATACGGTATCGAATCGCTTTATGCACAATCCGAAAAAATCCAAGCCTCTGCCATCATCGTTGCAGAGCTATATACGGGGCCATTGCCGAAACAGGCAATCTCATTGGCGCAATTTGCCGAACAACAAGGCGTCCCGCTCCTCAGCGGTGTCGACACACGATCAGTCATCCAACAAGTTCGTGAAACGGGCACTATGCCCGCCCAGCTGCTTCATGAGTACGCAGATGAGCAGCCTTGGCAGACGCTCAAGACCGATTTTTTCCAGTCCGTTGAAACAGCAGCAACGAAGCAGCTCGGCGACGGCCCTTTACATATCGGCCTGGTCGATTTCCACTATAAAGCATCCATTTTAAAAGAATTGCTCGCTCTCGGCTGCACGGTCAGCATCATCCCCTATAACGGGGCAGCCGACCTCCCTGAAACGCTCGGCATAGACGGCCTATTGTTCTCGAACGGCCCAGGGGACCCGCAAGCCTTGAATAGCCGCTTGCCGGTCTACCGCGGATGGGCAGAACGCTATCCGTCATTCGGCATTTGCCTCGGCCACCAGGTGCTGGCTGCCGCGTTCGGCGCAAAAACGGCGAAGCTTGCTTACGGGCACCGGGGCGCCAACCACCCCGTCAAAAATACCAAGACCGGGCGCGTTAGCATGAGTTCCCAGAACCACAGCTATGTTGTCGAAGCGGAGAGCTTGTCAGACACGCCCTTTGAAGTGCTCTATGAAAACGTCAACGATGGCAGCATTGAAGGCTTGATCCATCCACACTTGCCGATCACAACCGTTCAATTCCACCCGGAAGCAGCTCCCGGACCTGCGGATCATCTCGAATTGTTCCACCAGTTCCTAGAGACCGCAAATGAAATGAAGAAGGTGAAAATGCATGCCTAAATTAGACTCTATTGAAAAAGTACTTGTCATCGGATCCGGCGCCATCGTCATCGGGCAAGCCGCAGAGTTCGATTATTCCGGCACCCAGGCGTGCTTGGCTTTGAAAGATGAAGGCATCGAAGTGGTGCTCATCAATAACAACCCAGCGACCATCATGACCGACGAAAGCGTCTCGGATAAAGTGTATTTCGAACCGATGACGCTCGAGTCCGCCACCAAAATCATTGAGAAAGAACGCCCGGATGGCCTGCTCGCGACGGTCGGCGGCCAGACCGGCTTGAATTTGGCGATGGCATTGGCCGATGCCGGCATCTTGGATCAATACGGCGTCACACTGCTCGGTACCGATATGAAAGCCATCAAAAAAGCGGAAGACCGCGACCAGTTCCGCTCCTTGATGAAGCAACTCGGTGAGCCGGTGCCTGATTCCGACATCATCTACTCGCTCGACGGCGCACTCGCTTTCGCAGAACGTACGGGCTATCCCGTTATCGTCCGTCCCGCCTATACGCTTGGCGGTTTCGGCGGAGGCATCGCAAGCGACGAAGCGGCTTATACCAAGCTGGTTACGCAAGGCTTGTCGGCGAGCCCGATCAATCAATGCCTCGTCGAAACGAGCATCGCCGGCTATAAGGAAATCGAATACGAAGTGATGCGCGATGCAGCCGGCACCTGCATCACGGTTTGCAATATGGAGAACTTGGATCCGGTCGGTGTCCATACCGGCGATTCGATCGTCGTCGCCCCGAGCCAAACTTTGAACGATCCGGATTTCCATATGCTGCGCACGTCTTGCATCAACATCATCGAAGCGCTCGGCATCATCGGCGCCTGCAATGTGCAGTTCGCCCTCCATCCGGAAACCTCCGATTATTTTTTGATTGAAGTCAACCCACGCGTCAGCCGCTCATCTGCGCTTGCTTCCAAAGCGACCGGCTACCCGATCGCGAAGATCGCGGCAAAGCTCGCACTCGGCTATACGCTCGATGAATTAAAGAATCCGGTGACCGGCACGACCTATGCCAGCTTCGAGCCGGCACTCGATTACGTCGCCTTGAAAATCCCGCGCTGGCCATTCGACCAATTTCCTTTAGCGGACCGCACGCTTGGTACACAGATGAAAGCGACCGGCGAAGTGATGGCGATCGAACGGCGCATGGAAGCCGCGCTGCAAAAAGCGCTGCGTTCGCTTGAACTCCCGATTGACGGGTTCCGCCTACCTGCCCTAGCTGCATTGCCAACGGGCGAGTTATTGGAACTCGCGATGAAGCCGGACGACCGCCGTTTGTTCGTGTTGTTCGAATTGCTTGTCCGCGGGAAAACTACTGACGAGCTGCATGCCATCACCGGCATCACGCCTTATTTCATATACGTGTTATCGAATATTGTTGCAGAATGGCAAGACCTCCAATCGATCAGCTGGAACTCCGTGACCGCTGAGCGCTTATTGCAGGCGAAAAAACTCGGATTCAGCGACCAGCAACTGGCCGATATTTGGGGAGTGCCGGCTGCTGAAATTTGGGGGCAGCGCAGAAGCTATAACATTGCGCCAGCTTACCGGATGATCGACACATGTGCTGCGGAATTCCGCTCGAACACGAATTATTTCTATTCCACATGGGACAACGCTGCAGATGTCGACCGATCGAATGAAGCGAAAAAAGTCGCGGTCGTCGGCTCCGGCCCAATCCGTATCGGGCAAGGCATCGAATTCGATTATTGCTGCGTACACAGCGTCATGGCTGCACAGAAGCTTGGCTATGAAGCGGTCATGATCAACAACAACCCGGAAACCGTCAGCACCGATTACGAAGTGGCAGATGCGCTTTATTTCGAACCGATCACGGCGGAAGACGTTTTGAATGTCCTGGAATTTGAAGGCATCCATGAAGTCATTTTGCAATTTGGCGGTCAGACTTCGCTCAATTTGGCGGACGCGCTGGAACAAGCGGGCATTACCGTGCTCGGCTCGTCAGTCGATTTGCTGGACCAAATGGAAGACCGCGACCGCTTTTATGCGTTTCTCGAGTCGATCGGCTTGCCGACCATCCCCGGGACGACGGCGAATGCGCCGGACGAAGTGCTGCCGGCAGCAGAGAAGCTCGGTTTCCCGGTCTTGCTTCGCCCTTCCTATGTCATCGGTGGACGCGGCATGATCGTGCTGCACGACCAAGCGGAGCTGGATGCTTGGCTCAGCGGTTCGGACAAGGCATTTCCGGTATTGGTCGACCATTTTGTCATCGGCAAAGAAGCCGAAGCCGATATTTTAACGGACGGCGACAATGTCTGGGTGTCCGCAATCTTCGAGCATCTCGAAGGAACCGGCGTCCATTCCGGCGACAGCATCGCGAGCACGCCCCCTGCGACATTAACAGATGCCCAGCAGCAAAAGCTGGTCGATACAGCGAAGCATATTGCAAGACAACTTGATTACACCGGCCTATTCAATATCCAATTCGTTTATGAAGGCGATCAATTATTCGTCATGGAAATCAATCCGCGAGCGTCACGCACGGCGCCGATCAGCTCGAAAGTGACGGATGTGCCGCTCGTTCAGCACGCAACCGCCCTATTGCTCGGCGTGCCGTACGATGAGCTCGGCATTGATGATATGTATAACGGACAACCGGACTTTACTGTTAAAGCCCCGGTGTTCTCCCACATCAAATTGCCTGGTTTGTCCCCTGTCCTGTCGCCCGAGATGATGTCGACCGGTGAAGTCATCGGCACAAACAAGCTGTTCGAAAACGCGCTCGAAAAAGCATTGACCGGCGCGTCCGTCCAGCTGGCGAAACTTGCACCAGGCTCCACGCTATTCGCCGCCCAGGACAGCGCCGATCACGAACAACTCAAGTCTTGGCGCGCACAAGGCTTCACAATCGTGACCGAAGACCAACTTTCGTTTAGCGAGTGGTTGGTGTCAAAAGACGCTGCCGCCTATATCGACTTTTCCGAAACGCCTGACGCTCACCGCATGGCGCAAGCAGCCATTCACCGCCTCCATGCCTGGTCGCGTCCGGAAACTGCGGCTGCTTACGCCGCGAGCCATAAAAACCAATTTGAACGCTTGAAAGGAGTGCTTGCCCAATGACGATGATCATGCCGCTTGCCCCAACGGTTGCCCAGGAAGATTTTCTTTCATTGAAAGACTATAGCACCGAGGAAATCCTCGATTTGCTTAATTTAGCGATTGAATTAAAGAAACCCGAAAATAAACATTTGCCGCTCTTGAAAGGAAAAGTGCTCGGCATGATCTTCGAGAAATCATCGACCCGCACGCGCGTGTCGTTTGAAGCGGGCATGCTGCAGCTTGGCGGCCACGCGATGTTCCTGAGTTCTCAAGATACCCAGCTCGGCCGTGGTGAAACGATTGCCGATACAGCACGTGTATTGTCGGGTTATTTGGACGGCTTGATGATCCGCACATTCCACCAATCCGCCGTTGAAGAGCTCGCCGAGTTCAGCTCGATTCCCGTGATTAATGGCTTGACCGATGATTACCACCCGTGCCAAGTGCTTGCTGATTTGATGACGCTAATCGAACATTTCGGCGAGTTGAAAGGCCGCAAGCTGGCGTATATCGGAGATGGCAATAATATGGCCAATTCCTTGATGATCGGTGCCGCCAAAGTCGGGCTCGATATCGCAATCGCCGCTCCGAAAGGCTATGAGCCAAAAGTGGAGATGGTCGAACTCGCGCAAGCCATCGCGAAAGATACAGGTTCTGTGGTGACGGTGACGAATGATCCCGTCGAAGCCGTGAAAAACAGCGACGCCATCTATACGGATGTCTGGGCGAGCATGGGCCAGGAAGCGGAAGCCCTCAAGCGCCTGAATGATTTTGCAGGATTTCAAGTGAACGCTGAACTGGTCCAGCATGCGAAAACTGATTACATCTTTATGCATTGCCTCCCTGCACATCGCGAGGAAGAAGTGACGACTGCTATTTTGGAAGGGCCGCATTCGGTCATTTTCCAGGAAGCCGAAAACCGCCTGCATGCCCAAAAAGCGGTGCTCGTGACGTTGATGGGCGATTGAACATGGATACGAATGAAGAGCCTTGCCTGTAAATGGCGAGGCTCTTTTTTGGGTTGTTGAATTTTCAGCGGAGTGGAGTTTTAATGCATGGAGGAAAAAGCTTTATTTTTTCATCACTTTGGTTATCGCCGCCTCGCTTCGGGTTGAGCTCCCGCCATGAGCCAGGAAGAACGCCTTTCTCACGGCTTCGCTTCCCCCTTAAGCGCGAGGGGTTTAGACATTTCGTTGAATCGAATGAGTCAGATGGTTCCGGTTCTGTATGGTTGGTCCACTTTTGAATACGTCGCTTAGTTGACAATGCATGTGCTGAACAAATCCAGTGAACGAACCGTTTAAAATAAACCTGTAATTATTTCACTTATCGATTTGAGCGGATGACTCAATTAAATCCCCTTCTAAACTTAGAGATGGAGTGGAAGGGGCCGACGCCTGGGGGATTCACGCGGGACTGGCGAAACCGATGCGGCTTGCCGCGAGGGTTCGACGCCCGCCCCCCCGGCAAGCGTGCCCCTGTAACGCAATCTCCTCCCCACTATTTCATACCGTATGTGGCCCCACCCAGCTTCTCGCCTACACAAAAAGAACCCAACCGTTAACCGGCTGGGTTCTTTTTCATTTTTCATGCTTCGTCATCCACAAAGCTCGGGTCTACTTTATCAAGCTTCTCTTCGCTCAGGATCGTGTACATTTCCGCCGTCTGTTCTTTGCGGACGTTTTCGCGCAATTGATCGATGCGGGCAGTGACCACTTTCTGTCCGAAGCGGATCTGCAGTTCGTCGCCTTCTTTGACGACACTGCTCGCTTTCGCTTTATTGCCATTGACCAAAATACGCCCTTGGTCGGCTACTTCTTTCGCCAACGTGCGGCGTTTGATCAAGCGGGATACTTTCAGGAATTTATCGAGTCTCATGATCTTCGTCCTCTCCGTGTCCAGCCTTCGCTTCGTTCCAGAAGCCATCTAGCTGGTCTAATGTGTAATCCGAAAATGTGCGGCCGCCTTCTTGCGCGCGCCGCTCCACATGCGAAAAGCGCGTGCGGAATTTGCGGTTGGCCTGGACCATCGCCTGTTCCGGCGACAAGCCGTAAAAACGCGCAATGTTGACGAGTGTGAATAACAAATCGCCGAATTCATCGAGCTGCTTGTCTTTGGAACCTTTCGCCACTTCATCTTTGAACTCCTGCAATTCCTCTTCGAACTTTGCCCATGCGCCGTCTGCGTCTTTCCACGTAAAGCCTGCTTTCGCCGCTTTTTTTTGGTAGTTGTACGAAGTCATTAGGGACGAACTAAAGCGGTCTTGGCCATCGAGCAGCGATTCTCCTGCCGGTTTTTCCTGGCGCTTGATCGCTTGCCAATTATCGACCACTTCATCTGCGGACGCCACTTCCACATCAGCAAAGACATGCGGATGGCGGCGGATCATTTTATCGCTAATCGCTTGCAGCACATCTTCGAGTTGGAAATAGCCATTGTCCTGGCCGATTTGCGCGTGCAAGAACACTTGCAACAACACATCCCCCAACTCTTCGGCAATCGCTTCGTCGTCTTCTTCCTCAATCGCCTGCAATAGTTCGTGTGCTTCTTCAAGCAAATACGGACGCAAGGATTCATGCGTCTGCTCGCGGTCCCACGGGCAACCTTCCGGACTGCGCAGTTTTGCGATGATGTTGCGGAACGTCTGCCATTCTTTCAAACGCTGTGTCTGTTCCGTTGCAGGAGGGACATAGACGGTGGTCAAATTGTCGATCTCCGCCGAGCGGTCGAGTTCGTGGAGCGGTACCGTGCGCAGGCGCTCAGAAGAGGCCCCTGCTGCTGTAACGATCGTCACCGGGTAATCGTCCGGGTATTTCTCCATCAACGACAGCTTCACTTCAGATGCGCTGAACTGGTCATACACTTGCGCGATCAATAGGTGTTCGGTCATGTTCAAGCGGTCGCTGTCGAGGCCGGTGCCATCGACCAGTTGGAAGCCTTCGATCGGGTCGATGCGCAAAGCGCCGAATATGGCGTCGAGAAAGCTTTGCCCTCCGGCAATCGACAATTCACAGCGTCCCTGTTTTTCCGCTTCGATCAAAAATTGCACCGTCTGTTCCGCGACAAGCGGATGCCCCGGGACCGCGTAATAAATCGCTCCATTCTCCGCATGTGCGATAAGCGTTTCGGCAATTTCCCGATACACTGGTGCAAAATCATCGTGTTTTTCGTAAATTGCATCAAAACTCTCGTAACGTAAGCCTTCTGTTTCAAGCTCCTCCACGACCGGGTGATCCGCAGTCCGCAAATAAAGCGGGTCCGCCTCTTTCAACGTACGGTATACGCCGAGCGGCAATTGCAGAAGATCTCCGGCGCCAAGGCCGAGTATGTGAATAGTATGCATCGTCTAACTCCTTTTCTTTCGTGGATTGAGCGCCAGTTGCAACGCAGCCAGGCGGCGGCCGAAAGGAATGATGTACCATTCCCGCTCAGTAATAATCCGTGATTTCGCAGCCACCACCAAAAATACGGCAGCGCCGAGCGGGACCGCCGTCAGCGTAATGAATATGGCTTCAAGGCGGCCTGTCCCTGGCATGAGCGGCACGACGCAGGCTTCATATCCGTATACGGCAATAGCCATAGCGATGGATGCCACGATGAGCCAGCTATAAAAGCGAACGCGCGCAAACTGTATAGCCCATACCTTTTTGAAATACCAAATGAGGGCACTGGCAATGAACGCCAAGCCGATATTGCCGGCAAGCGCCGCACCGGTAATGCCGTACCCCGGCACCAACCACAAATTGCCTGCCATTTTTAAGATCAAGCCGATGAACATCAACAGCGCGGGCACGCGAATTTTCCCGAAACCGTAGAGTATCGCCGTCATTACGAGCACCAGCGACATCGAAACGATTTGCCAATTAAAGATAATGAGTGCGAACGAACCTTCGCGGGTCTTGAATAAGGTTTCATTTACATACGGCATGACCAGGGTCAAACCAGCGGACGCCGCAACCGCGAACAAGACCGATACACGAAAAGCAAGACTCGCGTAAAGTTCGGGACTGCGGCCGCTTTTTTGGTTCATCGTGCGTGCAATGAGCGGCACGAGCGACAGCGTCAAAGAAGTCGCCAGCAAAATGCCGAATTGCACGAGCGGCTGCGCACGATCATAGATGCCTTTTTGTTCCATCGCCGCCTGTTCCCCGAGCTGCTGTTCTAACAGACGATAGACGGTAAACGAATCGACCAGCTGAAACAGCACCAATAACAGCGAACTCATGCTGACACTAACACTCGTAAACAGCAATTTCTTCGCCGTTCCGTGGCCAAAAGAAGCCGCAGGGCGCTCTTTATTGCCCCCATACGAGCGCCACAGTAACAGGACCGCCGCCAATGCACCTGCACCTGCCGCTGCGATCGCCACTTGCCCTGCCGCATAAAGCGACAAACCCGAACTGACGGCAGCGAACGCGCCGATCAGAATGACCGCGACGCGCACGGCCTGCTCTGTGACTTGGGCAGAGGCGACCGGCGCCATGTTGCCGGTTGCTTGAAGCCGGCCTTTCATAATGGCAAGCGGCGCCATGAAGACAACCGCAAACGCACCTGCTTGCAGCAATCCGGAAAGCGCCTCATCGCCCATCCAGCCGGCGAGCACACCAGCACCCAAGTAAAGCACGGCAAACGCACAAGCCGAAATGATGGCGATGAGCCAAAATGCAGTGCGTAAAATTCCAGCGTGCTCTACGCTCTGATGCTCCGCCAGTAATTTCGACACGGCAACCGCAAAGCCGTAGGACGTCCAAATGCCGAAAATCGCCACGAATGGATAGACTTGCTGGTAAATATAAAAGCCCTCGTCGCCGACCAAATTCTGAAATGGCACCCGGTAAACCGCACTCAATAGCTTGACGACAAACCCTGCGAGCGTAAGTAACGCAGCGCCTTTCAAGAAACTGGCCATCGAATGCTGCACCTTCATCTATTTATCCCCCGCATCACCCGACAGATGCCTCTTCCCTGACAGAGTCAGCTAGAATCTCCATCATGCCTTCAAGTACATCAAACGGATGATGCTTGCCGGTCTTCTTGCCGTCGATGTTCAATACGAGCGCCTGGCCGTTCATTGTGAACCCTACTGCGCGGCCATAACTGCCGGAAGCTTCGACGACTTTGCCGCCGTCGATTGCTTCGGTTCCGGCATCGCTCAATTTGATGGTGACGCGGTCGCCTTGCTGTTTAATCGAATCGACGCCAGCAGCGCGCGCCCAGACTTTCATGCGGGCGATGCGCAGCAATTGCTCGGCTTCGATCGGCAAATCGCCGAAGCGGTCGATCAATTCATCCTGCAAATCGATCATTTCTTCGGCCGTCTCCATGTTTTTGACGCGCTTGTACATTTGGATCTTCTGATAGCCATCCGCAATATAGCTATCCGGGATGTACGCATCTTCCGCGAGTGAAATTTCCACTTCCGGCATGACTTCTTTCTTCATGCCGGTGCGGCGCTCTTCAATCGCTTCTTCAAGCATTTGTGAATACAAGTCGAAACCGACCGAATCGATAAAGCCGTGCTGCTGGGAGCCGAGCAAATTGCCCGCCCCGCGAATCGACAAATCGCGCATGGCGATCTTGAAGCCTGAGCCGAGTTCGGTGAATTCCTTGATCGCCATCAAGCGCTTTTCTGCGACATCGGTCAGCACTTTATCGCGCTGGTACATGAAATAGGCATACGCCACGCGGCTCGAGCGTCCGACACGCCCGCGCAATTGATAAAGCTGCGATAATCCCATGCGGTCGGCGTCGTGGACAATCAATGTGTTGACGTTCGGGATGTCGATGCCGGTCTCGATGATCGTCGTCGTCACCAAGACATCGTATTCGCCGTCGAGGAAGCCTAGGATGATCGATTCGAGTTCGGTCTCGGACATCTGCCCATGAGCATAGCCGACGCGCGCTTCCGGGACGAGCTGTTGGATCTCGTCCACCTTGCGGGTCATATCGCTTACCCGGTTGTATAAATAAAACACTTGGCCACCGCGCGCCATTTCGCGTTCAATTGCCTCGCGCACAAGCCCGCCATTATATTCCATGACATAGCTCTGCACGGGGAAGCGGTTGGCAGGCGGCGTCTCGATGACGGACAGGTCGCGTACGCCGATCATCGACATGTGCAAGGTGCGCGGAATCGGCGTCGCCGTCAGCGTCAGCACATCGACAGTCGATTTCAGCTGCTTGATTTTCTCTTTATGGGTTACGCCGAAACGCTGCTCTTCATCGATGATCAACAAGCCGAGATCTTTGTACACGACATCTTTCGACAAGATACGGTGTGTACCGACGACGACGTCGACCGAGCCGTTCTTCAAGCCTTTAACCGTTTCGGTTTGCTGTTTTTTCGAACGGAAGCGGCTCATGAGGCCGACTTCGATCGGGTAATCCTTGAAACGCTCGCTCATCGTTTCAAAATGCTGCTGGGCGAGAATCGTCGTCGGCACGAGGAATGCCACTTGCTTGCCGTCAAGCACCGCTTTGAACGCCGCACGGATGGCGACTTCCGTTTTGCCGTAGCCGACATCGCCACAGATCAAGCGGTCCATCGGGCGTTTTCGCTCCATGTCTTTTTTCACTTCGTCGATGGAGCGCAATTGGTCAGGCGTCTCTTCGTAAGGGAATTCCGTTTCGAATTGGCGCTGCATGTCCTGGTCTTCGCTGAACGTAAAGCCTTCGAGCGCTTCGCGTTCCGCATACAGCTTGATCAAGTCATCGGCGATGTCCTGTACGGCCGCCGATACTTTCGTGCGCGTTTTCTTCCATTCGACACCGCCCATTTTGTGGAGCTTCGGCTCTTTTTCTTCCGAAGCGATGTATTTTTGGACAAGGTCAATTTTGTCGACCGGCACGAATAATTTATCATCGCCTTTATAGACGATGTGGAGATAATCTTTATGGACGCCGCCGCTCTCCAGCGTCTCGATGCCGGCAAAACGGCCGATGCCGTGGTGGATATGGACGATATAATCGCCCGGTTTGATCTCCGAATAGCTCTTGATGCGCTCGGCATTGGTCAATTTCTGGGCACGGGTCTTTTTCTTCGGCTGCTTTTTGAAGAGTTCCGCATCGGTGATGACGGCCATGCGCTGCAGCGGCATTTCAAAGCCGCTCGACAATTCGCCGTCGACAAGGTAGGTTTTGCCGTCTTGCACGATGGTCTTTTCGGTGATGATTTCCGCTTCCATCTCGTAATCTTCCAGCACAGAACGCACTTTTTGCATGCGCTCTTCGCCGCTTGCCACGACAAATACGCGGAACTTGCCAAGTGTCCAGCGTTCCATTTCCGCTTGCAATAAATTCATCTGACCGTGGAATGATTGCATCGGCTTGCAGGAGTAAGCGAGCGATTTCTTGATCGTCACGAGCGGAAAAGTCCGCGTAAAGAGCGACAGGAAATTGGCCGGTTGCTTGAGTTTTGACAACACTTCACGGAACGGGTAAGAAAGCGGCACGTCGTGGAGGAACTTGCCTTCCTCGAGGAGCGATACCGTCCACTCCGCTTCTTCACGCTCCAGCGTTTCGGTCATTTCCTGGATGCGCCCGAGCTCATCAAAAAACACCACGCCATCTTCAGGGAAATAATCGCCGAGAAAAGCGGATTGCGAATCGACCAAAGCGGCGTATTTCGCCAATTGTTCCGGTTCGTCACCGCTCCGGAGCGTATCGACATCGTGTTGAATGTATTGCAGCATCAACTCTTTCGTATCGTCATCCTTGAGTTTTTTCAAGCTTGCTGTCAATTGGTCTTCGATGCGATCTGCCAGCACACGCTTTTGCCCTGCCGACAACACCAATTCAACAGCCGGCAAAATGCATAACGACTCGATTTTCTCCAGTGAGCGCTGGTCTTCTGCTGAGAACAGGCGGATGGAATCGACTTCCGTATCGAATAGCTCGATGCGCACCGGATGCTCGAAATGCAGCGGGTAGACATCGAGAATACCGCCGCGCAAAGCGAATTCGCCCGGGGAAGTGACCATCGTCGTACGGGAGTAACCCATCGCCACAAGTTTCAATAACCAGTCGCCGGTATCGAGTTCATCTCCGTCCGCAACGCGTAAAGTCGCCCCGTCCCATTGCGCGGGAGACGGCAACAATTTGCGCAAGCCGGAGACCGGCGTGATGTAAATGCCCTGGCCGGTCGATTTCATATGATTAAGCGTATCGATGCGGTGGGCACGCAGTTCCGGCCCGGAAAATGCGATATCGGCAGCGATCGTTTCTTCCGCTGGATACAAGCGCACGCTCTGCTCCCCCATGAGCCGGACCAAATCGTCATAGACGCGTTGGGCGTGCAGCAAATTCGGCGTCACGACGAGCAGCGGCTTGTCCAGTTCTTCGTGCACCGTCTGGTAAAAAATGGGACGTGCGCTGCCGGATAAGCCGGAAATCAACTGATGATCCTGGCCTTTTTTCAGTTCACTGATAAATGATTGAGTGTGGGAATCCCCTAAAAATGTCTGCAAAATATGCTTCATGAAGATTCCTCCTTCCTGTCCGAAATAAAGCCGTTTGCTGGCTATAATACCCTTTTAAAAACGATAGGAAACGGCAAAAAGCCTTGGACGCACGCATGCGCCAAAGCGATTATCCGTTGTATTCATTCATGACTTCAATAAATGGTTTCGACAGCCAGTAATTGCACGCATCCGCACTTTTTACGACCGCTTCTTTCATTAGCGGCTTCTCATCGTCGCGGAACCGGGCAAGTACGTAATCTGGCACCTTCATACCGCTAGGCGGCCGGCTAATGCCGATACGCATCCGGTTGAACTGCTGCGTGCCGAGATGCTGGATGAGCGATTTGATGCCGTTATGCCCACCCGCACTGCCTTTTTGGCGCAAGCGAAGTTGTCCTGCCGGCAAATCCAGATCGTCGTAGATGACGACAATGTCTTCCATATCGACATTGTAATAATCCATCAAGGGGCCGACGCATTCGCCCGATAAATTCATGTAAGTGAGCGGCTTGACGAGCATCACTTTGCCTTCCGGGCGATGGACAACGGAATACATCCCTTTGAACTTGGACTGCGTGAGCGGTGCGTTCCAGTCACTCGCCAACCGGTCGATGACATGGAAGCCGATATTATGGCGGGTTTCTTCATATGCTTTTCCTGGATTCCCCAGGCCGATGATCATTTTCATAGCAAACTCCTTTTATTTCTTCACTGCCTTTTATTTTACCATAAGCTGCGCCTTTTCAATAAAAACAGGGACTGCCTTTGGCAGTCCCTGTTTAAGCATAGTGTGCTTATTCTTTTTCTTCGCCGTCGGTTTTTTCTTCGCCGGCTGCTTCTTCTTCCTTGTCGCCGATGACTTCAGGCTCTCCTTCGCCTTCGTCTGCCGTTTCCAGCTCTTCCAGCTCTTCTTCAGTGCGTGGCGCTGTAACGGAGACCAATAGGAAATCATCGTCGTTCAGGATTTCAAAGCTGAACTTGTCGCGGATATCGCTGACTGACAACGAGTCGCCGATTGCGAGCTCGCTGACGTCGACATCGACGGAATCCGGAATGTCGCTCGGCTTGACACGAATATGCACTTCGCGGTTTGGCTGCATGACGACGCCACCTTCTTTTTCTCCTGGTGATTCGCCGATCAAGTGGACAGTTGCATCCACATCGATTTCCTCGGACATATTGATTGCGAGGAAGTCGACGTGCTTGAAACTGCCTTTCAATGAATCCATTTGATAATCGCTCAAGACGACATTCGTGCTCTTACCGTCGACGTCCAAGCTGATGACGCCATTGCGCCCGGATTCACGCAAAGTTTTGATCAGGTCGATCTCAGAGACCGTAATCGGTGTCGTTTCCATCTTGTAGCCGTATACGACGCCAGGCACATTGCCTTCGCCGCGCAACTCGGTCAGGGCCGAATGCGGTTTTCCTGTTTCCCGTTTCGCTGCTGTCATTTTAGTAGCCATATAATTTCAACCTCCAGTTATATTAAACGAATAGTTTATAACTACCCTGTTCACATAAAACCGAAACCTGGAAGACTCTGACACGCGATCAATCAAACAAAGTACTGACTGATTTCTGCTCGTGCACGCGGATGATCGTTTCGGCAAGAAGCGGTGCGACCGTCAATTGCTTGATCTTGTCGATTTTCTTCTCGTCCGGAAGAGCGATTGAGTTGGTTACGACCAGTTCCTTGATGACGGAATCCTGGATGCGCTGGACGGCAGGGCCGGAAAGTACTGGGTGCGTACAGCAAGCGTAGACTTCTTTGGCCCCGCTTTCGATCAATGCGCTCGCCGCAATCGAGATCGTGCCGGCTGTGTCGATGATGTCATCGATAATGATCGCTGTTTTCCCTTCGACATTCCCGACGATGTTCATGACTTCGGCGACATTCGGGCGCGGGCGGCGCTTATCGATGATCGCAATCGGCGCTTTCAGGCGGTCCGCCATCTTGCGCGCGCGCGTGACGCCGCCGTGGTCAGGCGACACGATGATCACGTTTTCGAGATCGATATTGGAATCATTCAGGAAGTGATCGGATAGGAGTGGTACAGCTACCAGATGGTCAATCAAAATATCAAAGAACCCTTGGATTTGCGGAGCGTGAAGATCCAATACGACGACACGCGTCGCGCCGGCTGTCTCAAGCAGGTTGGCGACGAGTTTTGCCGTGATCGGCTCGCGTGAACGTGCTTTGCGGTCTTGGCGTGCATAACCGTAGTACGGGATGACGACGTTGACGGTACGCGCAGACGCACGCTTGACGGCATCGATCATGATCAATAGCTCCATCAAGTTTTCGTTGACCGGCTGTGAAGTCGATTGGACGATGAACACATCGCAGCCACGGATGCTTTCTTCGATGTTGATCTGGATTTCTCCGTCGCTAAAATGTGTTACCGAGCTTTTGCCAAGCGGCAAGCCCACTTGCTCTGCGATTTGCTCAGCCAGTTCCTTGTTCGAGTTCAACGAAAAGATTTTCAACTTCGAGTTAGTATTTTGAATGCCCATTGGGGGGAACCCTCCTATTATTTGCGGTTTAGTTTGCTTGCGTAGCCTTCTTTATTTTCCTGGCGCGCTCTGGCAATCGCCAAAGCGTCGTGAGGCACATCTTTCGAGATGGTCGATCCAGCTGCGACATACGAGCCTTTGCCGATCGTGACCGGTGCGATCAAATTCGAGTTGCAGCCGATGAACGAATCATCTTCAATGGTCGTGAGGTGCTTGTTCTTGCCATCGTAATTGACCGTGATTGTGCCACAGCCGATATTGACACCGCTGCCGACAAGCGCGTCCCCGATATAGCTCAAATGGGATACTTTGCTGCCCGTGCCGAGTTCGGCTTTTTTCACTTCCACGAAATTGCCGATCTTCACTTCATTCCCGAGCGCGGATTGCGGGCGGATATGGGCGAATGGCCCGACTGCCGTATCGTTGCCGATGGTGCTGTCATACACTTCAGAGCTGCGGATTTCCGTCCGGTCGCCGATCGTGCTATCTACGATGCGCGTATTCGATGTGATGACGCAGTCTTCCCCGATGACCGTGTCGCCTTCGATGGTGACATTCGGGTGGATGACGGTATCGGCCCCGATTTTCGCCTGTGCACTGATGTACGCAGTCGCCGGGTCGATGATCGATACACCAGCGCGCATATGCTGTTCGGCGATGCGGCGGCGCAGGAAAGTTTCCGCCTGGCTCAGTGCCACGCGGTCGTTGACGCCGAGCGTCTCTTCGAAGCTGTCCGTTGCGTGTGCCGCAACGATCTCGCCCTGCTTCTGCAAAATCTCGATGACGTCCGGCAAATAATACTCCCCTTGCACATTGTCGTTCGAGACATTTTTCAAGGCGTCAAACAAAGCTTCGTTATCAAAGCAATAGGTCCCTGTATTGATCTCTGTCACGGCCTGCTCTTCAGCCGATGCGTCTTTTTGCTCGACGATCTTCTCGACGCTTCCTTCAGCGCCACGGATGATACGTCCGTAGCCTGTCGGGTCTTCAGCGATGGCGGTCAGGATGGTTGCCTTCGCACTTGATTCTTTGTGATGGTCGATGAGCGCCTGCATCGTTTCGGGCCGGATCAATGGCGTGTCACCGCACACGACGATTGTCGTTCCAGCTTTGCCTTCGATCAGCGGCGCTGCTTGCTGCACGGCGTGGGCTGTGCCGAGCTGCTCTTCCTGGAGTGCATATTCGCTCATGTCCCCCAACTGGTCCTTCACTTTCTCCGCTCCGTGCCCGACGATCGTGACGATTTTCTCGACGCCAAGGCGGTGGATATTCCCCGTCACGTGCTCTACCATCGGCATGCCGCACACAGGGTGAAGTACTTTATACAATTTCGATTTCATCCGCGTGCCTTGCCCGGCCGCCAAAATCACCGCATATGTATTATCCATCGGTCGAATCCCTCCATTTCCTGTATTCAAGTCTGATTAACTGAAAAAATGATTGTCTGGCGAAAGCGCTACCCGTTCAAGGCAAAAAAATGCCACTTTCACGTTTCCTTATTGACTATAGCTGAAAAACCCTTGATTTTCAAGGTTACAGGACATGACAATCCCATGACAAAGCCCGAAACAAGCGCAATCGAACGCTTTTTGCTATCCCATGTAAATCGGTATTTGCCCATGAAAAAAGAACCTTCTCTCTATATGGAAGGTTCTTTTGCGTATCAGATACTGGCATTCTCGAGTACTGCCTGTTCTTCACTTTGTTCATATGCGACAAGCACGGCTTCCTGCAATTTATTGCGGGTGCCCGAATTGATCGGATGCGCAATGTCGCGGAACTCCCCGTCCGGCGTCCGTTTACTCGGCATGGCCACAAACAAGCCGTCATTGCCGTCGATGACGCGGATATCATGTACCACGAATTCATTGTCGAGCGTGATTGAAGCGATTGCCCGCATACGCCCATCCGTCTGGACACGGCGCAACCTTACATCAGTTACTTCCATTCTCAAATCTCCCCTTCTCTTGCTGTAATTTTTTGGCGCTTTTGTTTGTATTCGGGGGAGAGGACTAAATTCCTTCAAAAATTACATAATTTATTAGAAAATTTACTTAATAAATGAAAAAACCACCCAAAAGGTGGCTTTATTGTGCAACTTTCGCAATGACTTCAATTTCCACTTTCACACCTTTTGGCAGGCGTGCCACTTCGACAGTGGAACGTGCGGGCTTGTGGTCACCGAAATAAGAAGCATAAATAGAGTTAAGTTCTGCAAAATCGTTCATATCTTTGATGAACACAGTCGTTTTGATGACGTGCTGAAGCGATGATCCCGCTTCCTCTAAAACGGCCTGAAGATTGGCAAACACTTGGTGCGTCTGTTCTGCAATGCCGCCTTGCGCGAGCTCTCCGTCCGCTTTCAACGGAATCTGCCCCGAACTATAGAACATGTCCCCCGAAATGACGCCTTGAGAATACGGCCCGATTGCCGCTGCTGCTTTGTCTGTCGCTACGTATTTCATATTAATCCGCTCCTTCAAAATAATTTCCGGCTCTCAAAGTGATGGTCCGGTCTTTTTCACTGACTTCATCCAATTTGACAAGCGATAAGTATTTCTCCACGAGACGCTCATCCGCGTGCTCCGCTTCGACGAGCACGGCAACGCCAGCCAATGTGCAATCGAATTCCTCGAGCAAATTTTTCATGCCATTCATCGTGCCGCCGACTTTCATGAAATCGTCGGTGATGAGCACGCGCTGGCCGCTTTTCATGCTGCGTTTCGACAGCACCATCGTCTGGATGCGCCGCGTGGAACCCGAGACGTAATTGATGCTGACCGTGGAGCCTTCCGTCACTTTGCTGTCGCGGCGGACGATGACGACCGGCACATTCAAATGGCGCGCAGTGGCCTGTGCAATCGGGATACCTTTTGTTGCGACCGTCATGATGGCATCGATTTTCTCATCCGCAAATGCGCTGGCGAATACTTTCCCGACGCGGTTCATCATTTGGGGATTGCCGAGCACATCGGTCATATACAAATAACCGCCCGGCAACAACCGGTCCGACTGGCTCAATTCGGTAATCAATTCATCCATGACCTGGCGAACCTCGGCGTCCCTCATCTTCGGCACGTATTTGACGCCGCCTGAAGCGCCCGGCACGGTCACCAATAGGCCGATACCTTTTTCTTCAAAAGTTTCTTTGACAATGCCCAAGTCCTCGCTGATCGAAGACTTTGCCGATTGATACAGATCCGAGAAATATGTCAACGGAATCAATTGATGCGGATGTTCCAATAGATAATGCGTCATATCGACCAAGCGTTCACTGCGCTTCCATTTCACTACTACCCTCTCCTAAACACGAATATTCTAATGAAAACTTACCATAAATATACGTATTTAAGCAAGGGGCTCCCGGTCACCGAGCAAACGCACCGCATATACTTCGGAACAGAAGCCGCGAAGGCCATTGTAGATGCGCGGAATGCGCGCTTCCTGATTGACCAAACCGAAGACGGTCGGGCCGCTGCCGCTCATGAGCACCGCGTCAGCGCCGAATTTAAGCATGTGTTCTTTGATCTGCCCGACTTCGGGATGCATATTCATTGTCACGCTCTCGAGTGCGTTTCCGAGATTGTCGCACATCGCTTCGTAATCGCCTTCACGCAGCGCTGCAATCATCGCTTGCGTATCGGGATGGTCTGCTTTGTCTGGATCGAATGCCCCGTAGACGTCCGCCGTCGAGACGCCAAGCGATGGTTTGGCAAGAATGACCCAGCAATGCGGAGGTGCCGGCAGTTCTTCGATGACCTCGCCACGCCCTGTCGCAAGCGCCGTCCCGCCGTATACGCAAAACGACACGTCCGAGCCGATTTTCGCACCAAGCTCCGCCAACTCATCGAGCGACAGATTCAATTGCCACAACTCGTTAAGGCCTTTCAATGTCGCCGCTGCATCACTGCTGCCGCCGGCAAGCCCTGCAGCCACAGGGATCTGCTTATCGAGTGAGATGATGACACCCGTTTTGATATTGAATGTATCTTTGATCAATTGCGCAGCCTGGTACGCCAAGTTGCGCGAGTCATTCGGCACGAAACGGTCCGCCGACTGGATATGTATGCCTTTCGCTGTCCCCTGGAGGCCGATCCGGTCCGCCAAGTCAACGGTGGTCATGATCATTTCGATTTCATGGTAATTATCCGGACGCTTGTATAACACGTCCAGTGTTAAATTGATTTTGGCAGGCGCTTTTACATAGAGCATTCCACTGCCTCCTTTTCTGTTCTGATGAAAACTATTTTAACACAGTCATACGGCTTCCGAAGAACCGGAACAACAGAAAAAACCCGCTTCCGGTGATTTCGCCGGAAGCGGGTTATAAAGTAAGTATGAAATAGAGTTCAATTATTTAACGACAAGTGCGTCTTCTGTTCCTTCAAAGACAGTGATTTCCACTGCTTCAGTTAAGATGTCCGCGTAGCTATAAGATACACGTTCAAATGCATGTTCATCTTGATCCAATTCAATCACGAACACGGAGTGATAGGTTTCACGCAGAATTCCGGCACGTTCTACCGTCTTTTTGCGACCTCCGTTTGCTTTTAACAGCAACCTTTTCCCTAAATGCAGGTCTAATGACTTTTTAATCTCCGCCAAAGTTTTGGGCATTTTGTCTACACCTCACTATAGTCTAAAGTCTAGCATAAAATGACCGCGGAGTCAAATAAATTTTTAATTTTACCAATGCTTTTCAGGAATTGCAACAATTATTTATCCGAAATATTCTACTTCCGAAAAAAACTGTGCCAAAACTGTTACAGTTTCAAGGTTCAATGGAAATGCGGATACAATTTATCGGACAACAATCCGAATTCCTTGATGCTGAGCGTCTCGCCGCGGCGCGCTGGGTCGATGCCGGCTTCGTCGAGCGCCTGCAAAATGAGGTCTTTTTTCGCTTTCCCGTTCGGCATGGCGCTTTGCAGGTTGTTGAGGATCGTCTTGCGGCGCTGGACGAATGACCCGCGCGTCACCAAGAAGAAAAAGTCTTCATCAATGACCTTCACGATCGGTTCCGGCCGTTTGATCATGCGGATGACCGCGGAGTCGACATTCGGCTGGGGCATGAATACCGACTTCGGCACCGTCATGGCGTAGTCGGCTTCCGTATAGTACTGGATGGCGATCGACAAAGAGCCATAAGCTTTCGTTCCGGGTTTCGCCGTGATACGCTCCGCTACTTCTTTTTGGAGCATGACGACAAGCCCCCGGATCGGCAGCTTTTCTAGCAATAATTTGAGGATGATCGGCGTCGTTACATAATAAGGCAAATTGGCGACAACCATGATGTCGTCAAACCCGGCCAGTTCTTGTTGTATGGCTTGTTCGACATCCGCTTTCAAAATATCGGAATGAATCACTTTGACATTGTCATAAGGCGATAGGGTGTCTGCGAGCACCGGCAATAGCCGCTGGTCGATTTCAAATGCCAATACTTTCCCGGCGTCCCTCGCCAAATGTTCGGTTAATGCACCGATTCCTGGGCCGATTTCAATGGCGGCCGAGTCTTTCGTGAGACCCGCTTGTGAGACAATTTTGCGTAAAATATTCGGGTCGATCAAGAAGTTCTGGCCAAGGCTCTTCTTGAACGTCAGGCCGTGTTTCGCCATAATCTCTTGTGTGCGGATCGGTGTTGCTATATCTTTAGTCATGTTCTGTCCTCCTGGGTTAACGCTTGCACTGCGTCGATAAACTGCTGTTTGGTAATGCCGAACACATGCAGGCGCTTATGCAGCTGCTTGCCGTTCGTGTAGCCGATATTGAGCGCTTCGCCGAGCTCTGTCCTGCGGGCTTTCGCTGACGGATGGGCAATCAGCCGGGCGTCGATCAAGTCCTCTAGGGTGATCTCCACTGGCCGCTCTGCAGTCAGCGGTGTATAGACCACCTCTAACGCTTGGCGGATATCTTCATCACTGGCATGTTCAATGCCGAGCCCTTTGCCGTTTTTGGCAATAGTCTTTTCTTTCGCCAAAAAGGCATGCTTGGCATGCGGCACGTGTTCTTCAATAATAGCACGAATACGCCTGCCCGGATAATCAGGGTCGGTGAAAACGATGACGCCCCGCTTTTCCTGGGCATGCATAATGCGGCGCAAGGTCTCGCCCGAGATGGCGGAACCGTTCGTCTCGATTGTGTCTGCGCCCACTGCCCGCTTGATTGCCACCGTATCGTCTTTTCCTTCAACAACGATTACTTCTTGTATCTTCATGGCCTATCCCTCGTTTCTGTAGCTCTTATTCATTTTACCGCGCTTTCGGCAAACATGTAAAAAGCTTTCCCGACACTCCGGGAAAGCTTTTCCTTCTATAATACTGTATTCGATTAATTGAGGATCTTCACTTTCACTTGCTTGCGCCCGAAAGCGATGGCATCGGAACGGTTCGGCATGAACAAATCGATCTTGTTGCCTTTGATCGCTCCGCCAGTATCGCCAGCGATGGCATTGCCGTAGCCTTCTACCCAAACTTTTGAACCGAGCGGGATGACGCGCGGATCCACCGCGATCACTTTAAGTCCCGGGTTCGCTTTCAAGTTAATACCGGTAGCCGTAATGCCGGAGCAGCCTGTGCAGCTTGCTGTATAGGCAGTCGCAGAGACATAGAATTCCTTGCCGCCCGCAGGTTCAGAAGCGGATTCTTTTTTCGCTGGCTGCGGTGCTGCCTTCGCTTTTTCAGGGGCTTTCGGAGCTGCCGCTTTCTTGGCTGGCGCTACTTCTTTTTTAGCTGAAGCCTGTTTGACAGGTGTCGCTTTTTTCTCCGTGCCGCGCGATACGCTCGCTACGACTGTTTTCGTTCCCACAGCCAAGATCTGCTGTTTCGGTTCTTTCACGACTTTTTCATTTTTCAGTTCGCGTTTCACTTCTTTGCCGTTTTCTTTCACGACTTCATACGTTTTCTTAACCAATCCGTTCTGCCCTTTTTGGACCAGCTTTTCGCTGCCTTTCAAAAGGGATGAATCTTTTCTCGTTTCCACTGCATACTTCACAGCATCTTCCACTACATCGGTGACTTTTTCTACGCGCACGACTTCGACTTTCGAATTCGGAAGAACCAATTCGTCCATATCCTGTTCTACGCGGTCAAGTTTGCTTAGCTCAATATTATGCTGTTGTAAAAAGTCAGCGACCGTAGTCGAAGTGGACCAGACTTTTTTGCCTTTTCCGCCATCCATGATGGTCACTTCATAGGCTTTCTCTACATCGATTACTGTTTCTTCATCAACTGTTTCATCAAGTGCAGGGCTTACTTTGTCATGCTTTGTCACTTCGATTTCCGCTTTTTCCAGGATATCGGCTACTGTATTTTCCGTCGTCCAAGCCGAACGTGTCTCGCCGTCAACTGTCACGGTATATTGTTCCGCCTCATCCCATTCGATCGCGCCGTCTCCATCAATCTTAGTGTCGGCTGAATGGCTGAGGAAATCATCTTTTCCGACTTCAATCGCCTGCTCGTCCAATACGTCGCCAACGGTTTCGGCATGCGTGCGGATTTCTTCTGTTTCCCCGTTCGCTGTGATCGTTACCGTATTCTTGGTGCCTTCAAAAATTGCGAACGCCAACACGGCTGCGAATAACAAAACCGTCGCCATGCTGACAGCTACTGATTTACCTGTAAATGATTTATTATTACTGGGATTATTTGCTTCTTTTGTCAAAAATAACTCCTCCTTTATACACCTGAGTGATTATAGGCGCGTCCCACTTTCGTGTCAACGCATTTGCTTTCTTAATTAACCAGCATTTATGAAAATTTATAGAAACGTTCTGCGTTTTTCGTCGTTGCTTCAGCTACCTTCTCGACCGGCAGCTCTTTCAAGCGGGCAATTTCTTCGGCCACCAGTGGCACATAGGAAGGTTCATTGCGCTTGCCGCGGTAAGGATGCGGTGCAAGGTATGGCGCATCGGTCTCGATCATCAAATACTCAAGCGGGATTTCAGCTGCCACTTCTTTCGGCTTTTTGGCATTTTTGAATGTTACCGGCCCGCCAAGTGAAATCATGAAATTCATCTTGATGCTCTCTTGCGCCGTTTCGACGCTGCCTCCGAAGCAGTGCATGACGCCTCCGACTTCCTGTGCGTCTTCCTCGCGCAAGATTGTCAGTACATCTTCTGTCGCTTCCCGGTTATGGATGATGATTGGCAACTTGACGCGTTTCGCGAGTTGGATCTGCTTGCGGAATACTTGTTGTTGGATATCTCTCGGTGATTTGTCCCAATGGTAATCGAGGCCCGTTTCGCCGATGCCGACCACTTTCTCGTGTGCGGCCAATTGTTCGATCCATTCAAGATCTTCGTCCGTGCAATCGATCGCATCGACAGGATGCCATCCGACCACGGCGTAGATGAAATCGTATTGCTCGGCCAATTCAATGGCTCGTTTGATCGTTTTCCGGTCAAAACCGATGACGACCATTTTCTCCACCTTGCTGTTTAGCGCGCGATCGATGACGTCCTGCAAATCTTCGTCATATTGATCGGCGTTTAAATGAACATGGGTATCGATATACATCTTCATCAGTCTCCTTCACATAGATTACATTGTACGGGTTAGAGCCATTTCTTTCTTCACAGCGATATTACATTTGGATTACAAAACATGATGTTTTAAAGTCATATTGCCGTTTTCGGCTGTTTTTCTAGTCTTTAAGTCCTTTAAATCAAAAAAACAGCCTGCTCGACTGAGCAGGCTGTCACGTGAATATTTACTTAACTTGTGTGCCGTTCGGTAACTTTTGGTCTACAGAAGCGATGGTCAAGTAGCCATTTTGCTGACCGGCGAGAATCATGCCTTGCGATAATTCGCCACGCAGTTTGACCGGTTTCAAATTGGCGACAATGATGACTTTTCGGCCGATGAGTTCATCCGGCTTGTAATGTTCCGCAATGCCGGAAACGACTTGGCGTGTTTCATAGCCCATATCCACTTGCAGCTTCAACAACTTATCGGTTTTCTTTACCGGTTCGCATGCCGTCACCGTCGCCACGCGCAAATCCACTTTCATGAAATCATCGATCGTGATTTCAGGGGTATCCGGTTTTTCCGGGATGGCCTCTACCGGTGCTTGCTCCTCTTCCGGCGCCGCCCCTCCGCGCATTTGGTCGCGGATATAGGCCACTTCCGGCTCCACTTCAAGACGAGGGAAAATCGGCGTCCCTTTTTTCACAACGGTCGTACCTGCAGGAATCGCGCCGAATGACTCTAATGTCTGCCATTCGAGGAACTCCGGTGCAAGTCCGAGCTGTTCGATGATCTGCTTCGGTGCATTCGGCAAGAACGGCTGCAGCATAACGGCGGTCATGCGCAAGCTCTCGGCGAGATGCGCCATGACCGATGCGAGTTGCGTGCGGTCGCCGTCTTCTTTCGCCAATACCCACGGCTGCGTTTCATCGATGTATTTATTCGTGCGGGAAATCAATGTCCATACTTCACTCAGCACGAGGCTGAACTGCATTTTTTCCATATGCTCTTCATAAACGGCCACTGTATTTTTAGCGATCGTCTGCAAAGTCTCGTCGAAGTCGGTTTTGAAGCCGTCGACTTGTGGCACTTCCCCGTCGAAGTATTTATTGATCATCGAGACGGTGCGGTTCAGCAAGTTTCCGAGATCGTTCGCCAAGTCGTAATTGGTACGCTCGACGAAAGATTCCGGCGAAAACACGCCGTCGGACCCAAATGGCAGTTCACGTAAGAGGAAATAACGCGCTGCATCCAGTCCGTAGCGCTCTACGAGCATTTCCGGATAGACGACATTGCCTTTCGATTTCGACATTTTACCGTCTTTCATCATGATAAAGCCATGTGCGAATACTTTCTTCGGCAATGGCAGATCGAGCGCCATGAGGAAGATCGGCCAGTAGATTGTATGGAAACGCACGATGTCTTTTCCGACCACGTGCACATCCGCAGGCCAGTATTTATTGAAATGGGATTCGTCGTCCGAGCCGTAGCCGAGTGAGGTGATGTAATTCGATAAAGCATCGACCCATACATAAATGACATGCTTCGGATCCCCAGGAACCGGAATGCCCCAGTCGAAGGAAGTCCGGGAAACAGACAAGTCTTCAAGGCCTGGCTTGATGAAATTATTGACCATCTCGTTTTTGCGCGATTCCGGCTCGATGAACTCGACATGCTTGTCGTAATAATCAAGCAAGCGGTCTGCGTATTTTTTCATATTGAAGAAATACGATTCTTCCTTCACTTTATGCACCGGGCGCCCGCAATCCGGGCAATTGCCGTCTTCTAATTGCGATTCCGTGAAGAAGGATTCGCAAGGCGTGCAATACCAGCCTTCGTATTCCCCTTTGTAGATATCGCCATTATCGAGGAATGTTTGGAAAATCTTTTCTACGCCTTTCTTATGGCGGGCTTCTGTCGTACGGATGAAATCGTCATAGCTGATGTCCATGACTTCCCATACTTTTTTCGCCGCTTCTGCCATATCGTCGACAAATGCTTGCGGTTCTTTGCCGGCTTCGCGGGCTTTTTCTTCGATTTTCTGGCCGTGCTCATCCATGCCCGTCAAAAAACGGACATCGAAGCCGCGGAGGCGTTTGTAGCGGGCCATCGCATCGGATGCAACGGTCGTGTAAGCCGTTCCGATATGGAATTTTCCGCTCGGATAGTAAATAGGAGTCGTCAAATAAAATGTCTTGTTCTTGGCAGTCACGAAAAATTCCTCCAGTTTTTTTGTATATCCTTTATTTTAACGAAGTCGTGAATTTTGTACAATGTTTCCTCCCGTAAGGAAAAGCCTCATTCCCCCTGGATTAGCTTCCCAGAACAGGAAGGCAGGAAAATAATTGGCAAGAAAATAACGAAATAATGGGTATTTGCTTCAAAAACCCAATATTTATTATGAAATCCATAGTTTTTTATTGACCAAATTGACATTACTTGGTATGCTTTATGACAAGAAGTGGTAAATGTCGAATTTTGACGAATATTGCCGCTAAAATTGAAAGGGGCTAATGATTATGAAATCGACTGGTATTGTTCGTAAAGTGGACGAATTGGGCCGCGTAGTTATTCCGATTGAATTGCGCCGCACGCTAGGAATCGCAGAGAAAGACGCATTGGAGATTTATGTCGACGACGACAAAATTATCTTGAAAAAATATATGCCTAATATGACATGTGCGGTAACTGGAGAAGTTTCCGATGAAAACATGCAATTGGTCGGCGGGAAGTTAATCCTCAGCCCAGAAGGCGCGGAACAACTTGTCAAAGAAATCCAAAGCAATTTGAATAAATAAAAACCGGCGTGCCTATGCACACCGGTTTTTTTATGGTTTCGCTTCAATCTTTGTGAAAGGCTTCATATACATCCCGCTTTGGCAGCCCACGCGCTTTCGCTACTTCCTTGATCGCCTCTTTAGAAGAAATTTGCTTTTGTTTCATTAATTGAGTGACATGCTGTTCGTATGTCAATTCTTTCCACCATTCGTCCACTTCTGATTCAGCTGGCTCCGGATTGCCTTCAACCACCAGGCAAAATTCACCACGGATGTCATTCGACTCCGCCCAAGCAACCGCTTCTTCCAGGTTTCCTCGAAGGAATTCCTCGAATTTCTTGGTCACTTCCCTGGCCAATACAATCCGCCGATTGCCGCCAAACACGGCCATCAGGCTTTTTAAGCTATCTTTCAAACGATGCGGCGCTTCATAAAATAACAAAGTTTCTTCTTTTCGGCTCAATTTTTCAAGTTCTCCTTGGCGTACTTTCTTATTGCGCGATAGGAACCCGTAAAACAGGAACGGCTGAGGGGTGATACCAGAAGCGATCAATGCGCTGAGTGCCGCATTCGCGCCCGGCACCGGGACGACCGGGTAACCCGCATCGACCGCTTTTTTTACGATGTCTTCCCCTGGGTCGGAAATGCACGGCATGCCGGCATCACTGACCAGTGCCACCGATTTCCCTTCCGCTAGATAACGGAGGATTTTCTCTCCCCCGCTGTCCTGGTTGTGTTCATGATAGCTGACCAAGGGCGTGTCGATGGAAAAATAATTGCAAAGCTTCTTCGTGTTGCGCGTATCTTCCGCTGCAATGACGTCCACTTCTTTCAATAACCGCAACGCGCGCACTGTCATGTCTTCCAAATTGCCGATCGGTGTCGCCACTAAGTAAAGCGTCGTCTGTTCGCCGCTGAAGCTTTTTTGTGATTTCATGTCTGTTCCGCCTTTCCGTCCCGAATATAGGCGATTTTTTCCGCCTTGCTCAATTGTTTAAAGGCATATTCCGCTTTCATCGCTTCCGGCTTTGTTTCGAATGACTCGTGGTAAATGAGCGTCAGCGGGCCGCGGGAGCGCGTATATTTGGCACCTTTTCCGCTTTCATGCTTCGCTAAGCGCTTCTCTAAAGCATTCGTATATCCCGCATAATACGACCCGTCCCCGCATTCAAGTACGTAGAAATAATGCTCATTTTTCGGTTCCATACAACAAGCCCCGCACTTCTTCCGTGTATTCTCCGTCTTCCCCGTAAACGATTAACGGCGGCAATACTTTCAGATCCGGCTTGCCATCTTTGATGCCTTCGATCAATAAGGTATTCGCTTCTTTGCCAGCTTTCGGATAGACGAGCCGGATGCGCTTGGGTTCCAGGCGGTTGGCCCGCATCGCTGCCATGATGTCGATCAAGCGGCCCGCCCGGTGTACGAATGCCGCTTTGCCGCCTTGTTTCAATAACTGGCTCGCAGACCGCACAGCTTCATCCAATGTTAAGTGCAGCTCGTGGCGGGCAATGGCCATATGCTCGCTCAGGTTTTTATCACTCATGTCATGCGCCGGGAAATACGGCGGATTGCAAGTCACCGTATCGAATTTCTCGTAGCCGAGTTGCGCCGGGATTTCCTTCACATCGCCTTCAATGATAGCGATTTGTTCTTCGAGGCCGTTGAATTCGATGCTGCGGCGCGCCATTCCCGCCAGGCGGGGCTGCAATTCAACACCTGTGATGGTCGATTCGGTACGGGCACTCAAAAACAATGGAATTGCCCCGTTGCCCGTGCACAAATCGACGATCCGGCCGCGCTTTTTCGGCACATAGGCAAAACGCGCCAATAACACCGCGTCCAAGGAAAAGGAAAATACCGAAGGGCTCTGGATGATCCGCAAGTTTTCCGCCAGCAAATAATCCAGGCGTTCGTCATCTGTTAACATATTGTTCACTCCTGCCATAATAAAAGGCTGCCGCCACACGGAGTGTCGGAAGCCTGTTGGTTCTATTTCTGTATGATGCCTGCCTTGCCGGTACGTCCTGGTGCTCGGGTCTTAAGTCCATTCCCCTATACGGTCAAAGGATGCCGCTTCGTGAACTCGGCTTATGCCTGTCAGAGCTGTACAGGCACCCTCGCTTTTCTCGTTAGTTTTGCTTATTCAGGAAAGACAAACAAAACAAACAGTCGTCGCCTTTTCTCGAACTGCCGAAATGGACGTTGCAGACGTGGTAGCCTTCGTGGTACAGGCGCGCCAAGTTATCGTAGCCTTCGCCGATATCCATGACGGCTTTCTTCAATTTGACCGGGTCGACTTTTTCCGGTTCCGGCACTTTTTCGTTCAGTTCATCGAGGCGGGCACGCAGATGGTGATTTTCCAGTTGCAGCGCATGATGCTCTTCCATCGTACGCGCTACGACTGTTTTCAAATCACGGAACTGCTCTTGCATCGATTCCAATTGCTGTTCAAAATCCATGACCGTATCCAAAAAGTTCTTTTCTTTCACTGATACCACCACCTCACGCTCTCGTCCCTTGGTTCATGATTTCATCCAATGTATATTCCAGCGTCTGGTCTTGCTCTGCCAGGCGGATTTTCAACACTCTTTCAAGCAAGTTCAAGCTGACCACACGGCCGTTGCCATCTGGCGTCTCGACACGTGCGCCGATATCCGGCATTTCCTTTTTCGCCTGCTCGTATTCGTCGTTCTCATATTTCAGGCAGCACATCAAACGGCCGCACAGCCCGGAGATTTTCGACGGGTTCAATGACAGGTTTTGGTCTTTCGCCATTTTGATCGACACCGGCTCGAAATCGCCGAGGAACGTCGAACAGCAGAGCATGCGCCCGCATGGCCCGATGCCTCCGAGCATTTTTGCTTCGTCGCGCACGCCGATTTGACGCAGTTCGATGCGCGTGCGGAAAATCGATGCCAAGTCTTTCACCAAATTACGGAAATCGACGCGGCCTTCTGCGGTGAAATAGAAAATGACTTTATTGCGGTCGAATGTGTATTCCACATCGACCAGCTTCATATCCAAACGATGTGACTCGATTTTTTCCGTCCCGACTTCAAACGCGCGCTCCGCTTCCGAACGGTTTTCTTCCACTTGCCGGCGGTCGCGCTCAGTGGCGACGCGCACCACTTGCTTGAGCGGCAAGACAACATCGTTCTCCCCGACTTCCTTCACAGGGACGACCACTTTTCCGTATTCAATGCCCCGTGCTGTTTCCACAATGACGTAATCATCTTTTTCGATCAGTGCTTCGCCTGGATCGAAATAATATATTTTACCCGCTTTCTTGAAGCGGACTCCTATTACTTTATACAATTGTTTACCCCTCCTGCAGATTCAGCATTAATTGCTCCATCAACAGTGTCCGGTTCATATTGCGCGGCAATTGCTGTTTGGCTTGTAACACTGCCTGCAACTGCCTGGACAATACATCGAACGAACGTTGAAGCGCCATCTGCTTCCAAGTTTCTTCCATGTCCGGATATGTGCGTGCAGTTTCAAGACCCGCTTTAACTGTCGCGATGTCCCGATATGCAAATAATAACATGTCGAGCCCTCTTTCGGCATCTTCTTTCTCCTTGAACAAAGGCAGCCAGTCAGATTGAATCAAAAGTAATGCCTCGTGGACATTTCCCCCCACCGTTTCGACGAGCTTCAATACCAGTCTCCGCTCCTCGGCAAACTGTTCTTCCTCGCTCAGCCGTTTCGCTTCCTGCTCACTTTGCGTCAGCATGCTAACTGTTGCCGCCATCGAGCCGGTCATGCCATCCACCATCAATCGCTCCATCAGTTTCGGCCGTGACAAGGGCTGGAACGATACTAGCTGGCAGCGCGAGCGAATCGTGCTCATGATGGCATTCAAGCGTTCCGTCAGTAATAGCGCTGTCACATTCGCTTCCGGTTCTTCCAAAAACTTCAACAAGGCATTGGCAGACGAATTATTCATCCGGTCCGCCTGCTCAATCACATAGATTTTGCGCCCGCTGTTCAGCGCCGTCTTGTTCATCGTATAAATCAAATCGCGGATCTGGTCGATTTTGATGTTTTGGCCATCCGGTTCTATGAATAAAATATTCGGGTGATTGCCGCTTTCATACAGTTTGCAGCTGCGGCATGTTTCACATGGAACATTATCGATTGGTGTTTCGCATAATAATAATTTGACAAAAAAATGCGTCAGTTCTTTTTTTCCGGATCCCGAAGGCCCTTCGAGTAGATACGCATGGGCTAATCGGTCATTGGCATATGCCCCTTGCAGCCGCTTCAATACGACTGGCTGCATCTCTTGCAATTCCTCTATGGTTTTGTGCATGATTCCACCTTCAAACTTTGTAAAAAATCCCGTGTTCCAGATGGATCACGGGTAGTGCGGACGAAGAAATGGCTGGCCTGCTGCTTAAAATTGCTGAAACTGTTCGATCGGCAAGACGAAAATCGTCGCGCCGCCCACTTCCACTTCGACCGGATACGGTATATACGAATCCGCATTTCCGCCCATCGGGGAAACCGGCGCCACCATCTGTTCACGCGCACGGCAATTATCGCGGATCAAATCCATCAATTTCGGGACACGGCTATCGTCGACCCCGATCAAAAAGGTGGTATTTCCTGAGCGCAAGAACCCTCCCGTACTGGCAAGCTTGGTAGCCCGGAAATCATTTTTCGTCAACGCGTTGGATAAGCGGTTACTGTCTTGATCCTGTACCACTGCAACGACGAGTTTCATCAGCACTCACTCCTTTTTTGGTTGCTTCTCTATGTATTAGTATAACACGAACGGCGAACGTGCCGTCACATCTTTCCTTTAGGCAATGCGAAAAATTCATGACTATATGCACAAGCCCCTGGATCTTGCCCCATGAAAAAACAGCCCTAAAAGAACAGGGCTGCCGGCAAATTCTTTATTGTTTTTCAACTAAAAAGCGCTGCAAGGCTTCATACGCATCCGCCACCACATCGTCCAATTCGTTTTCTGCATTGATCAGCTGCATGCGTTCCGGGTAACGGCCAAGCAACAGCAAATAGCCTTCCCTCACTTTGTAATGAAACGCCAGTGACTCCTCGTCCAGGCGATTGAATTCACGGCCTTGATCGAGGTCGATGCGCGCAAGCCCCGTTTTCGGGTTGACGTCGAAATACAAAGTCAATTCCGGCATATGCCCTTCGATTGCGAACTCATTGATCGCGAGCACATCATCCAGCCCAAGCCCGCGCGCGTGTCCCTGATAAGCGAGGCTGCTGTCGACAAAACGGTCGCATAACACGATTTTTCCCGCCTCAAGCGCCGGCAACACCCGTTCCACCAAATGCTGGCGCCGCGCCGCTGCATACAAGAGCGCTTCGGTCCGGGCGTCCATCGCCGTATGTGTGCGGTCCAGGATGACTTCGCGTATTTTCTCCGCAATTTCAATGCCTCCCGGCTCACGCGTCGTCACCACTTCAAACCCATCTGCCGTCAAGCGTTCTGCCAGCTTTTTTAACGCAGTCGTCTTGCCCGATCCTTCGCCGCCTTCTAGCGTAATAAAATAACCCATAGTTTCACCTGTTCCCTTGTCTTTTAACTAAAGCACTACCCACTATAACGCAAGAATGGGCTGTTTCACAACTTCCTTTTGGCCTTATTCCTCATCTTCCGCCACTTGATACGCGCGTTCGAACAGTTCCATTTGGCTATCGATCACCTCTTGCCCTTCCATTCTCCGAACATAGCCATAATTGCCTTCCTCGTCCTGTTCACGCGCTTTGACATTATCTTTCAAGCCAAGCTCAAGAATCTCCCACACTTGCTCTTTCACGCGTTTATCCAGGATCGGAAAGAGGATTTCAATACGGTTGTTCAGGTTTCTCGTCATCATATCTGCAGACGACAAAAAGGTCTTCTCCTTGCCGTTCTGGTGAAAATAATACACCCGGCTATGTTCAAGCAAGCGCCCGACAATGCTGCGGACACGGATATTGTCGCTGACTCCCGGAATCCCTGGCCGCAAACAGCAAATGCCGCGAACGATCAAATCGATTTTCACCCCGGCACGTGACGCTTCATACAGTTTCATGATGATGATCTTATCCGTCAATGAATTCATTTTAGCCACGATATGGCCATTGCCATACTTCTTTTCGTAACGGATCTCCGAATCGATCAAATGAAGAATGTCTTTCCTGATCGAAAACGGCGCTACTGATAGGTAATGGAATTCCGGCTTTTCCGTATAACCGCTCAAATAATTGAAGAAATTCGTCGCATCGATGCCAATTTCTTTTTTCGAAGTGAATAAGCTCATATCGGTATAGATTTTTGCCGTCTGGTCGTTGTAATTGCCAGTCCCAAGATGGACAAAGCGCTCGATGCGCCCTTGTTTTTTGCGTACAACGAGAGTGATTTTGCTGTGGGTCTTTAAATGGGTCATGCCGTAAATAACGTGGCAGCCCGCTTTTTCCAGCTCTTTCGCCCAGTGCACATTGTTTTCCTCATCAAAACGCGCCTTTAATTCGACCAGCACCGTCACTTGCTTGCCGTTTTCCGCTGCCCGCTTCAAGGCCTTGATTACTGGGGAATCCCCGCTGACACGGTATAAAGTCTGTTTGATCGCGAGTACATCCGGGTCATCCGCCGCTTCTGAGATAAACTCGACGACCGGCTCGAACGATTCATACGGGTGATGCAAAAAAACATCTTCATCGGTGATTTTAGTAAAGATTGCCTTGCCAGTCTCCATGCCTGCCGGCAATTGCGAAATCTTACCTTCATATACCAAATGCTCCCACACCGGGGCCATCTTCTTGTAGAAACTGAAAAATACCGTCAAATCCAGGAAGCCATCAATTTCGTAGACATCTTGAGGGTGTACTTCCAATTCCTCCATCAAATAGTCCAGAATCACGGGATCCAAGCCGTCTTTTTGCACTTCGAGCCGGACGGCAGCCCCCCATTTGCGTTTTTTCAACTCTTCTTCGATTTCTTTGAGCAAGTCGCGCGCGCCTTCTTCATGTATCGTCATATCCGCATTTCGGGTAATACGGAACACAGTCGTCGACTTGACTTCGTAGCCATGAAACAACTTGCCGATAAAGAAGCCGATAATATCTTCCAGCAACAATAGCTTGCGCGAGCCTCCATTTTCCGGCAATTGGACAAACCGCTCAAGCATTGCCGGCAATTGCACGATGGCTGTACGCCGCCTATATTCGGACTCCGCTTCTTTTGTGGAATCTTCCAGCACTACCGCCAAATTGATGCTTTTGTTCAGTAGCATCGGAAATGGGCGGTACGCATCGATCGCCATCGGGGTCAGTACAGGGAAAATATGCTCGTCGAAATAAGTCTCCAGGGACTGTTGCTGAGCGTCATTCAATTCCCTCACTTTCAGGAAATGAACATGCTCTTTGTGGAGCTTGGGATACAGAATTTTGCGCAAAGTGTCATATTGCAAATTCACCAATTGGTGATTCTTCAAGGCAATTTCACGCAATTGCTGCTTCGGCGTCATCCCCGCCTTGTTCTCAGGCTTATTGAAACCCACCTTCACTTGGTCTTGTAGTCCCGCTACACGCACCATGAAGAACTCGTCCAGATTGGAACTGAAAATCGCCAGGAACTTAAGCTTTTCGAGCAGCGGGTTGCGTGGGTCGAGCGCTTCCTGAAGCACACGCTCGTTGAACGCCAGCCAGCTCAACTCGCGGTTATTATAATATGACGGGTTGTTTAACTGAATCATGTCTTCCTTTTTCTTTCCCACGGCAAAACTCCCCCTCAGGTTTCATTCACTCATGAAAATGGACGGTGATCGCTTTCTTCAATAATTTCTCCAAATGCTTTTTCTGCTTCTCGACCTGGTATTGCTCCGGTTTCCAGTCTTCCCGGCATTGGATGGAGAAAATGAGCTCTTCTTTTTGGGATTCCAACTGGATGTCTTCGACAATATCGCGTTTAGTCGCATTCAAACTGTAAGCGAACTTGATGACTGCCCCGATGATATTGAATTTCTCCAGCTCTTCTTCCGTAAACCAGCCTTCATAGGACGTTGCATTGCGTTTGAACAAGTTCTTGTTTTTATAGGAAGCAAGCAAGGCGACGAGGATGCGTTCTTTATGCAAAAGCCCGTCGATGGTCCGGTTCGCGAGTAAATAGAAGGTATGCTGATTGCTCGATTCAGAGTCAATATACGTCCCAAGATTGTACATGGAACTGCCAAGGCGGATCCATTGGTGATCCTTCTCTGTCAGTGCAAGAAATCCTTGCTTTTGCAATTCCCGGACAATCATTAATGAACTATTGGTCACATGGATGGCATGCGTCAAATTGATGTCGTAGTCGATGGCCAAATCGTAGAAACTCTCCTCAATGACGTTCGGAAACACCGGCATCTCGAAATCTTTGGTCATTTCCTCATAGAACACGCCATCCCGAAGCCCTTTCCGGCTTAAGGCGAAAATCTCAGCATCGATCAACGCCATGAGGCAATTGAACACTTCCACCGCCGGAATGATAATATCCGCCCGGTCCCGCGACAAGCCTTCCACACGCTGCAAATCATCGAATTCCATCGATCCGAGCCATTCATTCGTTTCGTCCACTTCTTTCCGCTTCATCGTATACTGGTGGACACCGGAAAGCGGATAATCGATTTTTTCCTGGTGAATCTGCGCCAAGTTCCGCGCACTGCCCCCGATCCCAATTAACGGCAATTTCTTCCCCTCGATCCAATCGAGCGACAAAAACTGCTGTTCGAGATACTCCCGCAGCGCCTTCAATTCACTGTTTTTCGGTGTATCGCCTTCAATAAACTGCTTCTTCAGCGATAAGGCGCCGAACGGAAAACTGTGGAAATGGATGAGTTCACGGTCTTCGAACAAGGTCAGTTCCGTACTGCCCCCGCCGATATCGACCGTGATGCCGCTTTTATACGACATCGAATTGACCACGGCCAGATACCCGTAATGCGCCTCCTCGTATTCCGATAGGATGCGCATGGTAAAATCCGTCTCTTCCCCGACGCGTTGGATAATGGCTTCCTGGTTCTTCGCTTGCCGGACAGCTGCAGTCGCTACGCATTTAATCGCCTCAAGCTGATGATGGCGTGTCACTTCCTGGAAACTTTTCAAAGTATCGATCAGCACTTGTATACCTTCTTCAGAGAGCGCATTATCGTCCGTTAAATAATTGCGCAGCCGGGCCACAGCCTTGACGTTCTCGCTTTCCGAGAAACGGCCGCTCTTATCCCGCGTATAAATAACTAACCGGATGGTATTCGAGCCGATATCGATAATTGCGTACTTTTCCTGTTCCATACTATTACCCCACCTTCACTTTCGCATATGCTATTGTATACCACCCGCGCGTTCGTTCTACTCACCACGGAATAACGGAAATCAGCTTTTCCGACAAGCGATGTTCCCCTTGGATTTCCGCACCAGCCGCTAGATAATCCGACAGCGCCTCCACTTTTTCAACAGTCCACTTCTCCCCTGCCGTTACCAGCGGAACCCCAGGCGGATAAGGCGTCACCATAGCCGACGAGATCCGGCCGATTGCCTGCGTGTAAGGGACCCATTCCTGCACAGATAAATCCACTTCCTCAAACGACAGCTCAGGTACTGTCACCGGTTTAGCGTTGCCAACACGAAAGGCTGGAGTAAGTTTCTCCAGTAGCCGTACACTGTGCACAGCTTCTTTGATGCGGCTGCGTATTTCTGCATATGGATAAGCATGCCAGGGTTTCGACAATGGCAAAATCAACAATACCTGAAAAGGATCCGCCAACTCCACATAAATACCTGACTGTTCCAATGCTTCTTTCAGCTGAAAGCCCCCCCTATCGTCGACCCGCAGCAATAATTTCAGTGGATCATCCGTCTCCACTACTTCAAGCGCAGGAATCCGCTTGATGCTCGAAATAAAATAAAAGCGTTTCTCAAGAAAATCGCGTTTATCGTGAACAGAATAGTTTTGGATATATGCCCTCGCATCGTCAAGTGAAGCCATTATAGGATAGGAAGGACTGCTCGATTGAAAAATCCGCAAATACTTCCTGATCATTCTTTCCTCCACCAGTTCTCCTGCTACATGCAGATAAGACCCCATCGTCATAGCCGGCAAAGTTTTATGAGCAGATTGAACCACCACATCGGCTCCATACGTCAATGCACTCACAGGGAACGGCTCCCCTACCGCTAGGTGTGCGCCGTGTGCCTCATCAACCAGAACCGGTATATCGCGTCCGTGGCAAAATTCAATAATGGCCTTTAACTCCTTCGAGGCCATGCCATAATAATTGGGATTCGTCAAAACGACCGCTTTTACTGCCGGATACTCATCTATGGCAGCAATGATAGAAGAAAGAGCAACAGCAACCGCACTTTTGGACGCCATATCCCATTCAGGCGCTACGTACACTGGATTTACATGGGCAAGTTCCAGCGCATGGAAAATCGACTTGTGCGAGTTGCGCTGCACAACTACCATGTCCCCTTCCCCGCAGACTGCATGGATCATTGCAAGATTTCCTGCGGTGGACCCATTCACCAGAAAATAGCTTTTTTTCGAACCATATGCGCCTGAAAGCAAATCTTCCGCTTCTTTAATTGCCTCCTTAGGGGCGTGCAAATCATCCAAACCTTCTAGCTCTGTCAGATCATAGGCAAGGGCGGCTTTTAACTCTTTTGGCAACCCCGACAACAAGCCATTTTTATGGCCCGGGACATGAAATGAAATCGGCCGTCTTCTTTGAAATTCCAATAATGAATCCACCAATGGGCGTCTTTGTGTCATAATCTCTGCATCCTCACATTTTTTTCTTAGTTACTTCCATTATACCGAATGCCTGTCTTTTACGAAAAGGAAGGTTCGGTTTCCATCCGACAATACAAAAAAGCCGTTACCGGAATGAACCGGTAACGGCTTTGCTGCTTGCCCAGCGACGTCCTACTCTCACAGGGGGAGACCCCCAACTACCATCGGCGCAAAAGAGCTTAACTTCCGTGTTCGGGATGGGAACGGGTGTGGCCTCTTTGCCATCATCACTGGACTTTTTTGAGCTTGTTCGCTCAAAACTGGATAAATCGACATTGGAAACGCGTTTCAGTTGGTTGGTTAAGTCCTCGATCGATTAGTATTCGTCAGCTGCACGTGTCGCCACGCTTCCACCCCGAACCTATCTACCTCATCGTCTTTGAGGGATCTTACTTGCTTGCGCAATGGGAAATCTCATCTTGAGGGGGGCTTCGTGCTTAGATGCTTTCAGCACTTATCCCGGCCACACATAGCTACCCAGCGATGCTCTTGGCAGAACAACTGGTACACCAGCGGTGTGTCCATCCCGGTCCTCTCGTACTAAGGACAGCTCCTCTCAAATTTCCTGCGCCCGCGACGGATAGGGACCGAACTGTCTCACGACGTTCTGAACCCAGCTCGCGTACCGCTTTAATGGGCGAACAGCCCAACCCTTGGGACCGACTACAGCCCCAGGATGCGATGAGCCGACATCGAGGTGCCAAACCTCCCCGTCGATGTGGACTCTTGGGGGAGATAAGCCTGTTATCCCCGGGGTAGCTTTTATCCGTTGAGCGATGGCCCTTCCATGCGGAACCACCGGATCACTAAGTCCGTCTTTCGACCCTGCTCGACCTGTCCGTCTCGCAGTCAAGCTCCCTTGTGCCTTTACACTCTGCGAATGATTTCCAACCATTCTGAGGGAACCTTTGAGCGCCTCCGTTACTCTTTAGGAGGCGACCGCCCCAGTCAAACTGCCCGCCTGACACTGTCTCCCAAGCCGCTTAGGCTTGTGGGTTAGAAGTTCAATACAACCAGGGTAGTATCCCACCGACGCCTCCCCCGAAGCTGGCGCTCCGGGTTCTCTGGCTCCTACCTATCCTGTACAAGTTGCACCAAAATTCAATATCAGGCTACAGTAAAGCTCCACGGGGTCTTTCCGTCCTGTCGCGGGTAACCTGCATCTTCACAGGTACTATAATTTCACCGAGTCTCTCGTTGAGACAGTGCCCAGATCGTTACGCCTTTCGTGCGGGTCGGAACTTACCCGACAAGGAATTTCGCTACCTTAGGACCGTTATAGTTACGGCCGCCGTTTACTGGGGCTTCGGTTCGCACCTTCGCTTGCGCTAAGCACTCCCCTTAACCTTCCAGCACCGGGCAGGCGTCAGCCCCTATACGTCACCTTACGGTTTTGCAGAGACCTGTGTTTTTGCTAAACAGTCGCCTGGGCCTATTCACTGCGGCTCTCTCGGGCTATTCACCCTACCAGAGCACCCCTTCTCCCGAAGTTACGGGGTCATTTTGCCGAGTTCCTTAACGAGAGTTCACTCGCTCACCTTAGAATTCTCTTCTCGCCTACCTGTGTCGGTTTGCGGTACGGGCACCTCCCGCCTCGCTAGAGGCTTTTCTTGGCAGTGTGAAATCAGGGACTCTGAGGTCAAACCTCTTGCCATCACTGCTTGATGTATACAGAAACGGGATTTGCCTCGTTTCTCATCTCACAACTTGGACGTGCACAACCAACGGCACGCTCACCCTATCCTTCTGCGTCCCCCCATTACTCAAACGGCGGGGAGGTGGTACAGGAATATCAACCTGTTGTCCATCGTCTACGCCTATCGGCCTCGACTTAGGTCCCGACTAACCCTGAGCGGACGAGCCTTCCTCAGGAAACCTTAGGCATTCGGTGGACGGGATTCTCACCCGTCTTTCGTTACTCATACCGGCATTCTCACTTCTAAGCGCTCCACCAGTCCTTCCGGTCTGACTTCACCGCCCTTAGAACGCTCTCCTACCACGGACATCTCAGATGTCCATCCACAGCTTCGGTAATCCGTTTAGCCCCGGTACATTTTCGGCGCAGTGTCACTCGACCAGTGAGCTATTACGCACTCTTTAAATGATGGCTGCTTCTAAGCCAACATCCTGGTTGTCTAAGCAACGCCACATCCTTTTCCACTTAACGGATATTTGGGGACCTTAGCTGGTGGTCTGGGCTGTTTCCCTCTTGACTACGGATCTTATCACTCGCAGTCTGACTCCCAAGCATAAATCACTGGCATTCGGAGTTTGTCTGAATTCGGTAACCCGGGATGGGCCCCTAGTCCAAACAGTGCTCTACCTCCAGGATTCTCTATCTTGAGGCTAGCCCTAAAGCTATTTCGGAGAGAACCAGCTATCTCCAGGTTCGATTGGAATTTCTCCGCTACCCACACCTCATCCCCGCACTTTTCAACGTGCGTGGGTTCGGGCCTCCAGTAAGTGTTACCTTACCTTCACCCTGGACATGGGTAGATCACCTGGTTTCGGGTCTACAACTGCATACTCATTCGCCCTGTTCAGACTCGCTTTCGCTGCGGCTCCGGCTTCTCACCTTAACCTTGCATGCAATCGTAACTCGCCGGTTCATTCTACAAAAGGCACGCTATCACCCATTAACGGGCTCTAACTACTTGTAGGCACACGGTTTCAGGATCTCTTTCACTCCCCTTCCGGGGTGCTTTTCACCTTTCCCTCACGGTACTGGTTCACTATCGGTCACTAGGGAGTATTTAGCCTTGGGAGATGGTCCTCCCGGATTCCGACGGAATTTCACGTGTTCCGCCGTACTCAGGATCCACTCTGGAGGGAATGCACTTTCAGCTACGGGGCTCTTACCCTGTCTCGCGGACCGTTCCAGGTCGCTTCGCCTAATCCATTCCTTTGTAACTCCGTATAGAGTGTCCTACAACCCCAGAAGGCAAGCCTTCTGGTTTGGGCTGTTCCCGTTTCGCTCGCCGCTACTTGGGGAATCGCATTTGCTTTCTCTTCCTTCAGGTACTTAGATGTTTCAGTTCCCTGAGTCTGCCTTCTCATGTGCTATGAATTCACACATGGATACTGCTCCATTACGAACAGTGGGTTTCCCCATTCGGAAATCCCCGGATCACAGCTCACTTACAGCTCCCCGAGGCATATCGGTGTTAGTGCCGTCCTTCTTCGGCTCCTAGTGCCAAGGCATCCACCGTGCGCCCTTATTAACTTAACCACTGAAGGTCAAACAATAAGTTGATCGCTTGAGGCGATCACGCTACTTGATGCTTGTTTCTTAATCAATGTCGATCTATCCAGTTTTCAAAGAACAAGTCTGAAAGCCAATCCTTGCGGAGTGAACCTTCAAAACTGAACGCAAAACGTCAACCCGAACGAAGTTCGGTTCCGATAAAATCCTTAGAAAGGAGGTGATCCAGCCGCACCTTCCGATACGGCTACCTTGTTACGACTTCACCCCAATCATCTGTCCCACCTTCGGCGGCTGGCTCCCATAAGGGTTACCCCACCGACTTCGGGTGTTACAAACTCTCGTGGTGTGACGGGCGGTGTGTACAAGGCCCGGGAACGTATTCACCGCGGCATGCTGATCCGCGATTACTAGCGATTCCGGCTTCATGCAGGCGAGTTGCAGCCTGCAATCCGAACTGAGAACGGTTTTCTGGGATTGGCTCCCCCTCGCGGGTTCGCGACCCTTTGTACCGTCCATTGTAGCACGTGTGTAGCCCAGGTCATAAGGGGCATGATGATTTGACGTCATCCCCACCTTCCTCCGGTTTGTCACCGGCAGTCACCTTAGAGTGCCCAACTGAATGCTGGCAACTAAGATCAAGGGTTGCGCTCGTTGCGGGACTTAACCCAACATCTCACGACACGAGCTGACGACAACCATGCACCACCTGTCACCGCTGTCCCCGAAGGGAAAGCCTTGTCTCCAAGGCGGTCAGCGGGATGTCAAGACCTGGTAAGGTTCTTCGCGTTGCTTCGAATTAAACCACATGCTCCACCGCTTGTGCGGGCCCCCGTCAATTCCTTTGAGTTTCAGCCTTGCGGCCGTACTCCCCAGGCGGAGTGCTTAATGCGTTAGCTGCAGCACTAAGGGGCGGAAACCCCCTAACACTTAGCACTCATCGTTTACGGCGTGGACTACCAGGGTATCTAATCCTGTTTGCTCCCCACGCTTTCGCGCCTCAGCGTCAGTTACAGACCAGAAAGTCGCCTTCGCCACTGGTGTTCCTCCACATCTCTACGCATTTCACCGCTACACGTGGAATTCCACTTTCCTCTTCTGCACTCAAGTCCCCCAGTTTCCAATGACCCTCCACGGTTGAGCCGTGGGCTTTCACATCAGACTTAAAGGACCGCCTGCGCGCGCTTTACGCCCAATAATTCCGGACAACGCTTGCCACCTACGTATTACCGCGGCTGCTGGCACGTAGTTAGCCGTGGCTTTCTGGTGAGGTACCGTCAAGGTACCAGTAGTTACTTGGTACTTGTTCTTCCCTCACAACAGAGTTTTACGATCCGAAAACCTTCTTCACTCACGCGGCGTTGCTCCGTCAGACTTTCGTCCATTGCGGAAGATTCCCTACTGCTGCCTCCCGTAGGAGTCTGGGCCGTGTCTCAGTCCCAGTGTGGCCGATCACCCTCTCAGGTCGGCTACGCATCGTCGCCTTGGTGGGCCGTTACCCCACCAACTAGCTAATGCGCCGCGGGCCCATCCTGCAGTGACAGCCGAAACCGTCTTTCCGTACAGCCTCATGAGAGGCCGCAAACTATTCGGTATTAGCACCGGTTTCCCGGAGTTATCCCGATCTGCAGGGCAGGTTGCCCACGTGTTACTCACCCGTCCGCCGCTAAACCAAAGGAGCAAGCTCCAATGGTTCCGCTCGACTTGCATGTATTAGGCACGCCGCCAGCGTTCGTCCTGAGCCAGGATCAAACTCTCCATTATAGAGTAGTATTGATTGCTCAATAGTTGCTGGCGCATCGCCGTCTCGAAAGACGCGCGATTCGCTTTGATCTGCATACGCTGATCAGTAGTTTTTTTGCTCCGATCGCCCAAGGGCGACCCTCGCAAATATGGTTTCTCGCGCTAAGCGCTCGAAACATATTCGTTGACGTTTTGCTGTTCAGTTTTCAAGGTTCATGTTTGCTGTCGTTCCTGACGACTCTTACTATATTAAAGCACGTCCTTTAGAAAGTCAACACTTTTGGTAAATTAAATTATATTTAAAAACCTTTCTTTATCCTTTCCTCTTTTCTAACAAGAAAAAGAAGTCATTCAACCCTTTTAATTAGGAGGGTTTAAATGACTTCCTTCTATATAGCTCCATTTAAATCGAAACGGAATAATTATACAAATATCATTATTTGTCAGAATATTTTCCATTTATCGAGAGCTCAGGAAAGCTCGCGCCGTCCTTCGAGTGCTTTGGAAAGCGTCACTTCATCTGCATACTCCAAATCGCCGCCTACAGGAAGCCCGTGAGCAATCCGTGTCGTCCGGATGCCGGATGGCCTTACCAATCGCGAAATATACATCGCGGTAGCTTCGCCCTCAATCGTTGGGTTGGTCGCCAAAATCAACTCTTTCACTTCTTCATCTTGAAGCCGGGTCAGGAGTGATGGCACATTGATATCTTCTGGACCAATTCCATCCATCGGTGAAATAGCGCCTTGGAGCACATGGTAAAGCCCTGTGTAATCGCGCATCTTTTCCATGGCGATGACGTCTTTCGGGTCTTGGACCACACAGATCATTGAACGGTCACGGCTTGTATCCTGGCAAATCCGGCACGGGTCGACATCTGTGATATGTCCGCAGACTGAGCAAAAACTCAAATTACGTTTGGCATCGACCAATGCTTTCGCAAAATCAAGCACTGTGTCTTCTTTCATTCCGAGCACAAAAAATGCCAGCCGGGCCGCTGTTTTCGGCCCGATCCCTGGCAACTTCATGAAGCTCTCCATCAGTTTGGAAATCGGTTCCGGGTAGTGCATTGTCGCTTACCTCCTAGAACATGCCGGGGATATTCAATCCTTTTGTGAATTTACCCATTGTAGAGTTCGCATGCTCATCCGCTTTTTTAAACGCTTCGTTTGTCGCAACGATCAATGTATCTTGCAGCATCTCAACATCTTCTGGATCTACGACTGCTGGATCCAAGGCAATATCAAGAACTTCTTTATGTCCGGAAACTGTTACTTTAACCATTCCGCCGCCTGCTGTTCCTTCAAATTTCAATGTGCCGAGCTCTTCTTGAGCCTCCGCCATTTGTTTTTGCATTTTCTGCATTTGTTTCATCATGCCTTGCATATTTCCTCCACCACGCATAATTGGTTCCTCCTCAAATTTTGTATTCGTTAATCATCATGGACTTCGACAAAACCTTTGCCGAAGAGCCGCTCCGCCTCAGAGACGAATGGATCTTCTTCAGGGCTTGTACCGTCACCGGAAAACGGATTCTCTTCCTGTCCTTCCGGTTCCTGAGCGCCGCCATCATTTTTCAAGCCGCCGTTGCGGATAAACTCTTCACGGATTTTCAGCCAATTGGCGTCCGGTACATAAACTGGCGTATAAGCCTTGCCTGTATACTGCTCGAGCAACTGGCTGAACGCAGCCGCAAAAGTCTGATTTTCAGAAGCCATCTGGCAATGAATATCATACTTGAATTTTAACACAAAAGCATCTGGGGATGCCGCTACTGGCTCGGCATCGTTGAGCAATGCAGAATGCGAGCGCTGCAATTGCCCCATTACTGTCGCCCAATTGGTTTTGATCGCCTGGATGTCCGGTTTCGTCGCATTTTTCAGCACTTCCTGAATGCGGCCGGTTGGAATTTTAAAGGCACTTTGCGAACGCTGGCGCTTTTTCTGTTCTGCTTGCGGTGCAGCACTAGCTGCCCCTCCGCCTTCTTTCAGTTGTTGCTGCAACTCACGCACCAATTGCTCAAGGCTCGTGACTTTTGCTTCAAGTTCAGGAGACGGCGCCCCTACCCCGATGGTTTGCACTGGGGCGTCTGCTTGCACCATTTTCAGGAGTGCGGTTTCCATATAAATTTTCGTATGGTTTGAGAAACGCATCTCCTGCTGGGTCTTCGTTAAAATATCGATCCAGTTATAGAGCGTCGACGCTTCAAACTGTTCCGCCAGCTCTTCGAAACGCGGTTCGAAGGCAGCGAGCTCGAGCATATCGCGCAACCCTGGCGCCGTTTGGATCAGCAATAGGTCGCGGAAGAAGGTAATGAAATCCTCCACTAAGCGCACCGGGTCTTTTCCGTCACGCACCAATTGCTCAAGTAGGGTCAATGCTTGGCCGACGTCCTTCTTCAACAGCGCTTCGGCAATGCCGTAAAACATATCCTGGCTGATGGAGCCCGTGACGAGAAGCGCATCTTCAATGGTCATTTCATCGCCGCTGAACGACACCACCTGGTCGAGCAAACTGAGCGCATCACGCATGCCGCCCGCTGCTGCCTGGGCGATAATTTTCAGCACTTGTTCATTATAAGGAATCTTGGCATCTTCCAAGACGGTGATCATGCGTGCAACGATGTCCGCTTGCGTATGCGATTTGAAATCAAAGCGCTGGCAGCGGGAGATGATGGTCAGCGGCAATTTATGCGGTTCGGTCGTCGCCAAAATGAAGACGACGTGTTCCGGCGGTTCTTCCAATGTTTTCAACAACGCGTTGAAAGCGCTGTTCGACAGCATATGCACTTCATCAATGATATATACCTTGAAGCGGGAATTGGCTGGAGAAAAACGCACTTTCTCGATGATTTCCCGCATTTCCTCGACCCGGGAATTGGAAGCTGCATCGAATTCGATGACATCGGTATTCGAGCCTTCGTCGATGCTCCGGCAAGAAGAACATTCATTGCACGGTTCTGCCGCAGGGGCTTGTTCACAATTCAGCGCCTTGGCGAAAATTTTCGCCGCACTTGTCTTCCCTGTACCCCGGGGCCCTGAGAATAAATACGCGTGGGTCGTTTTATCATAAAGGAGAGCATTCTGAAGGGTTTGTTTGACATGCGTCTGGCCGGTCATTTCCGAGAAAGTCCGCGGTCTGTACACACGGTAAAAAGCTTGATACGCCACCTGGTTCTCCCCTTTTAAAAAGTCTTTGTTCCGTCCTCTTATTGTACCATAAAACGGGCATGTCCCCGAATCATTTCACCGGGCCGGCCGCTTTCTTGGACAGAAAAAAACCTGCCCGCAAACTGCGGACAGGTTTGGATCATTTAGGTTAAGCCGTGCACCTTTCTTCGACTGCTGTACACAAGCGTTACTCATGTCGTTGGCTCGATCTAGGCAACCCCGCGGCACATAGAAAGTACCACTTAATGCTGCTTCCTTCCGGACCTGACATGGTTCATGGGTTTCCATTGCGCAGGACCCAGATGTCAACACTACGTGCATGAGGCAGACCTTGCATACAAACAGCCTCAGAAAGGAATTCAGTCCTGCTAGAGCGGATTGCAGGTTACAGGACACCGCTACCTTCCCACCTAGCACGGCATTTACTAGTATACGGAGTGATAGAGGAAAAATCAAACATAAAGTTAAGAACGGCATAAAACAGCTGCCTAGCCCCCCTTTCTCTCACCGTTTTCTATATTTTTGAGTAAAAAACGATTTTTTCTTTCAAAACTGTTGACGCATTTTTAAAACCGTGATAAATTATATCTTGTCCAACACGGAGGAATACCCAAGTTTGGCTGAAGGGATCGGTCTTGAAAACCGACAGGGGAGTCAAATCCCGCGGGGGTTCGAATCCCTCTTCCTCCTCCATTTTTTGAATAACTACGCGCATGTAGATAGAGATTGATTCGTTGCTCCGGTAACGAATTTTTCTTAACAACCATGTGTCTGAATATTATAAAAAACCCACAGATCAACTCTGTGGGTTTTTTGTTGTCTTCATTTCCTGGGAAATAAAAAAGAACGGAGACGATTCCCCGTTCTTTTTTAGCGTTTTAGTACAGCTGTCTGCTGCATGAACTTGCCGATGCGTTCAACAATCTGCTCTGAACAATCAGGATCGTTCATCAAATCGTAATCATTGATGTTGAGGCGCAGTACCGGGCAAGCGTTGAACGAGTCGATCCAGCGTTCATAACGTTCATGCATTTCCAGCCAGTATTCGACTGGTGTCTGCTGCTCCATTGTACGGCCGCGTTCTTGGATGCGACCTAGGATATCCTCGATTGACCCTTCCAGATAGATCAACAAATCCGGATGTGGGAAATACGGCGTCATGACCATCGCATCGAATAAATTCGTATATGTTTCGTAATCGACTTCATTCATCGTGCCTTTTTCCTGGTGCATTTTCGCAAAAATGCCGGTGTCTTCATAAATCGAGCGGTCTTGGATAAAGCCGCCGCCGTATTCGAACATGCGCTTTTGCTCCTTGAAGCGCTCTGCCAGGAAATAGATTTGCAGATGGAAACTCCACTTCTCGAAATCGTCATAAAACAAATCCAGATACGGATTGCCGTCCACATTTTCAAAAGAAGTACGGAATTGCAATGAGTCCGCAAGTGCTTTCGTCATCGTCGATTTTCCGACGCCGACCGTTCCAGCGATGGTGATGACAGCATCTTTCGGGATGCCGTACTTATCTCGTAAATTCTCGTTCATATTGATAAGCTCCTTTTTTCAAGCGTTCCTTCGACCTGCCCGAGAATCACTTCGAGGTCGGAATGATTCTGCACAAAATCGAGTTGGTCCCCATTAAAACGCAAGACCGGGATTTCCGGATGCTCACGCTCGAAACGTTCGATGAATTCGTGGTAATCTGCAGACAATTGCTCCATGTAATCCGGCGTGATCATCTGCTCGAATTCTCGGCCGCGCAATTTAATGCGCTTCATCAAGGTATCGAGGCTCGCGTGCAAATAAATAACCATATTCGGCTTCGGCATATCAGCCGTCAGGATTTTATAGATCGCTTCGTATTTGGCGTATTCTTCTTCAGGCAGCGTGCGTTTGGCGAAGATCAAGTTTTTGAAGATGTGATAATCCGCAACGACCGGCTCCTGATTGGAGATGAATTTCTTTTGGATATCGCTCAATTGCTTATAGCGATTGCATAGGAAGAACATTTCCGTCTGGAAACTCCACTCCTCGATATCCTCGTAAAATTTATTCAAAAACGGATTTTCATCCACGATTTCCTTCAGCAATTGAAATTGATGTTGTTCTGAAAGTGCTTTCGTCAGCGAGGTTTTCCCCACTCCGATCGGACCTTCTACGGTGATAAATGGCACCGGCACAAGAAGTCCCCCTTCTTCGATTCAAGTGAAATGCAATGCCATTTATTTTACCATAACCGCGATACTAAAAGTAGAGCCAAATGGTGTTCAAAAATGTATACGCTTGGTAGTTCTTTGTCAGGATGAAAAGATGATACACTGAAAGCTAGGGAGCGATGAATCATGAACGGAATGGAAAAAGACCATTATTTTATGGGGTTGGCCATTGAAGAAGCCCAAAAAGCCGCGGCGAAAGGCGAGGTACCGATCGGCGCGGTCATTGTGCAAGGCGACCGTGTCATTGCGCGTGCCCACAATTTGCGTGAAACGACGCGCAATGCGGTGACACATGCCGAATTGCTCGCCATCCAGCAAGCGTGTGAAGCGCTCGACAATTGGCGCCTTGAAAACACAAAGCTTTACGTTACGTTAGAGCCTTGCCCGATGTGCGCCGGCGCCATTTTGCAGTCGCGCATCCCGCATATCGTCTATGGCGCGCGTGATAGCAAGGCAGGCTGCGTCGATTCGTTGTATAGACTACTGAACGACGAGCGCTTCAACCATCAATGCGAAGTAACGGAAAACGTCATGGCGGATGAATGCGGCGGCTTGCTCACCCAGTTCTTCCGCGATTTGCGCAAACGCAATAAAGAAAAACGGAAAACCCAAGCCTAGGGTTTTCCGTTTTTCTATGCCAAAAATTCCTTGATCAGCCGGTTAACGATAACTGGTTGCTCATGATGCACCCAATGTGTCGCTTCGCCCACCCAGACAAGTTCTGCATCCTCACAAAACTCCAGGCTTTCTTTGGCGAGCATCGGCGATAAGAACTGGTCTCCTATCCCCCACAAAATGCGCACCGGGGTTTCGATCGGTCTTTTCGGAACTTGATTGAGGCTGCCTTTGCGAAGTGCCCTGTACCAATTGAGCATACCTGTCAAAGCATCGGGCTGGCTCCAGGCTTCCCGATATCGATCCAACTCTTGTTCCGTAAAGGCGGACGGTCTTGCCGTCCCTTTCATCGCCTGTTTCATCGATTCGAAATCATTTGCCGCCATCAGCTTTTCCGGCACTTCCGGGAGTTGGAAAAACGCCATATACGAGCTTTTCACCCATTGCACCGGATTTTTCATCATGACGCGCGGCATCGCTGCAGGATGAGGAATATTGATGGCGATGAGCTTTTTGACGTATACCGGCTTGCTTGCAGCCAAATGCCACGCCACTGCCCCTCCCCAGTCATGGCCGACGATAAATGCCGAAGTTTCCCCAAATGCTTCAATCAAGCCAACAATATCATCACGCAGTTGATCAATTGTGTAGTCTTCAATACGTTCAGGCTTGTCACTTAGATTATATCCACGCTGATCCGGGGCCACTACGCGATAACCCGATGCAGCTAGTTCTTCCATTTGGTGATGGAATCCATAAGAGAATTCCGGAAACCCGTGCAATAATACGACCAACTCCCCCTCTTCCGGCCCGGCTGCCGCTACGTGAAGCCGGATGCCATTCGTTTCTACAAAGTGAAAATCCACTTCTTGCATATTCACCGCCCCTTTTCCCTGTTTTTAATTATCTACCCTTTCTCCACGAAAAAAAGACCCGAAATGCATTCGGGTCTTTTCGTTTAGCGGATCGTCGTTTTCCCGCCCATATAAGGCTGCAATACTTCAGGGATGGCAACAGAACCATCTTCCTGCTGGAAATTTTCGAGCAATGCGGCCACTGTACGCCCGACAGCAAGCCCACTGCCGTTCAAGGTGTGGACGAATTCCGGCTTGCCTTTTGCTTCGCGGCGGAATTTGATATTTGCACGGCGAGCCTGGAAATCCTCAAAGTTTGAACAAGAAGAGATCTCACGATACGTTTCCTGGCTCGGGATCCATACTTCGATATCGTATTTCTTCGCGGCCGTAAAGCCAAGATCAGCCGTGCACATCTTCAGGACGCGGTAAGGAAGCCCTAACAATTGCAACACTTTCTCTGCATGGCCCGTCAGCTTCTCGAGTTCCTCATAAGAATCTTCCGGCTTCACAAAGCGCACAAGTTCAACTTTATTGAATTGGTGCTGTCGGATCAAGCCGCGCGTGTCGCGTCCCGCAGAACCCGCTTCAGAGCGGAAATTCGCGCTATAAGAAGCAAAGGCTTGCGGAAGCATGTCGGCAGTCAAGATGTCATCGCGGTAGAAGTTCGTTACCGGCACTTCAGACGTCGGGATGAGGAAATAATCCTCTTTCTCGATCAAGAACGCATCTTCTTCGAATTTCGGCAATTGCCCTGTGCCGGTCAAGCTTTCACGGTTGACCAGATACGGCGGCAAAATTTCCTCATAGCCATGCTCTTCCTGGTGAAGGTCCATCATGAAATTGATGAGCGCGCGCTCTAGGCGTGCCCCGAGCCCGCGGTAGAACACGAAACGGCTTCCGGTTACTTTGGCGGCGCGTTCGAAATCGACGATGTTCAAATCGGTCGCAATATCCCAATGCGGCTTTGCATCAAATCCGAACTGCGGCTGCTCGCCCCATGTACGGATTTCTTCGTTATCGTCTTCGGAGTCGCCAAACGGCACGCTGTCGTGTGGGATGTTCGGCACACGCATCATGATAAAGTCGAGTTTTTCTTCGACTTCACGCAACTCATCGTCGATTGCTTTGATCTGGTCGCCGACTTCACGCGTTTTCGCAATTGCCTCATCGGCATTTTCCTTGTTACGCTTCATGACGGCGATCTGCTGGGACGCCTCGTTGCGCTCTGCTTTCAATTTCTCGGTCTGGACAATTAATTCACGGCGCTTCTGGTCGAGCGCTTCAAAATCATCGAGTACGGAAATATCTTCCCCGCGCTTTCCGAGCTTGGTTTTCACTTGGTCAAAATTTTCCCGTACAAAACGGATATCCAACATAGAAATTCCTCCTTAAGTCTTCGTCAAAAAAGAAAAAACAACGCAAAAATAGCCCTCATCCCCTGGTAAAGGGACGAGAGCTACCCGCGTTGCCACCCTGATTGACCGGCAAAAAGCCTGGTCCTCTTCATCACATAACGGCATTAAAACCGGCACTGGCTCATCGCCATGCAACTCCGGGGTGGATTCAAACGCGTTTGACACCGGTTCGCACCAACCACCGGCTCTCTTACAGAAAAACTGCGCTTTACTATTCCCATCAACGTTTCTTCTTTGAAATTATTCATATTTTACTATAGTGCGCTTCGGTTGGCAAGAGTTCCCTGTTTTCCACCATCTCCAGAAACAGCTGCATCAGCCGGTGGTCTCCGGTCAGTTCGGGATGGAATGAACAGCCAAGGAACGGCCCGCTCCTAGCCAACACGATGCGCCCGCCGTATTCGCACAAGACGTCCACATCTTCACCGGCACATACGATATGCGGCGCACGGATAAATACTGCCGGAAATGGTTCATCGATTCCCGCAATCTCCAGATCTGCTTCAAAACTATCTACTTGCCGGCCGAATGAGTTGCGCGCGACCGTTATGTCCATGACACCGAGATGTGCGGCGTCCTGCCCTTCAATTTCTTTAGCGAGCAGCACCAGCCCCGCACACGTCCCGAAGATTGGCTTCTTGGCCTGAGCAAATTGTTTCAATGGCTCCAGCAAATTCGCACGGTCAATCAACCGCCGCATCGCTGTGCTTTCACCGCCTGGCAGCACCAAACCATCGAGTTCCGCCAACTGGCCGGCATTTTTCACCACGACAGCTTCCGCGCCGCATGCCTCAATCGCCTGTACATGTTCACGCACCGCTCCTTGCAGCGCCAATACACCGATTTTCATCATTACCAACTTCTTTCCTGCATGCGATCCGCCGCACCGATCGTCTCCATTTCCAATCCTTTCATCGCCGGCCCAAGATCTTTCGACAGTTTCGCGATCAATGCGTAATCCTGATAATGAGCTGTCGCTTCGACGATCGCACGCGCAAAACGTTCCGGCTGATCCGATTTGAAAATGCCAGATCCGACAAAGACGCCATCCGCCCCAAGTTCCATCATGAGCGCTGCATCCGCTGGCGTCGCGATGCCCCCTGCCGCAAAATTAACGACGGGTAAACGTCCAAGCAATTTCACTTCTTTCAAGAACTCATACGATGCGCCAAGATCTCTCGCGGCTGTCATCAATTCGTCTTCACCCATCGCAACGATATTGCGCACTTCGGCGTTCACTTGGCGCAAATGGCGTACCGCTTCGACGATATTCCCTGTGCCGGGCTCGCCTTTCGTGCGCAGCATAGAGGCCCCTTCCCCGATGCGTCGCGCCGCTTCACCTATATTGCGGCAGCCACAGACGAACGGCACCGTGTAATCATTTTTCAACAAGTGAAATTCCTCATCCGCCGGTGTCAGCACTTCGCTTTCATCAATATAGTCGACGCCCATCGCTTCTAGCACGCGCGCTTCTGTAATATGGCCGATACGCGCTTTCGCCATGACCGGAATCGACACCGCATTCATCACTTCTTCGGTGATGCGCGGGTCCGCCATACGCGCCACGCCGCCTTCTTTGCGGATATCGGATGGGACGCGCTCAAGCGCCATGACAGCCGTCGCCCCTGCCGCTTCTGCAATTTTCGCCTGTTCTGCATTGACCACGTCCATAATGACGCCGCCTTTTTGCATTTCTGCCATGCCGCGCTTCACTCGATCTGTGCCTTTTTCACTCATCTGAAAATTCCTCCCTTTTGTTGGTTGTTTCCAGTATAATGAACTGTGACCATATAAAAAGACTCAGTTTGCATTAAATTAAAAGGTCAGTTGGAGGAACCCCGATGGATATGCTCATGTTCCAATTGCAAAAACAATCAAGCGTGCCACTATATAAGCAGCTTTATAGAGAAATCCGTACTGCCATCACAGCCGGAAAAATCGCAGTTGGCACCAAGCTTCCGAGCAAGCGCAAACTGGCAGATTATCTGCAGATCAGCCAGACGACCGTCGAACTCGCCTATTCCCAATTAGTCGCAGAAGGCTTTATTGAACCACGCCCGCGCAAAGGCTTTTTCACGATGCCGGTGGAAGAACTGGCTTATTTGGATCTGCCTCAAGAAGAACCGGCTATCCGCGATGTACCAAAACCCAGTTATGCATATGATTTTAACCCCGCGCGCATCGATACCCGTTCATTCCCATTCCCGACATGGCGCAAAACCGCACGCGAAGTGATTGATGAAGAAAACCATGAACTTCTTCTTGCTGGCCACCCGCAAGGAGACGAGTCGCTGCGCGTTGAAATCGCACGCTATTTGTATCAATCCCGCGGCGTGGTATGCGAACCCGAACAAATCATCGTCGGCTCCGGGACCGAGCAATTGATGCCGCTATTGATTCGCCTGTTCGACAAAAACTTGAACTTCGGCTTTGAAAACCCGGGTTACGCCTTGACCCATAGTATTTTCGAACATGACGACAGACAGGCCTTCCCGATTGCAGTCGACGAAGACGGCATCGATGTGCAGGAACTCGACAAAACCGGCGTCGACATCGCTTACGTTACCCCGTCCCACCAATTTCCGACTGGCTCCATCTTGAGCGCCACACGCCGCGCACAATTGCTGAACTGGGCAGCAGCAAAACCTGAACGTTTTATCATCGAAGACGATTACGATAGCGAATTCCGCTATACGAGCCAGCCCATCCCTGCCCTGCAAAGCATGGACGTTGGCGGGCGGGTCATCTATATCAGCACCTTCTCCAAATCGATCATGCCGTCATTACGCATCGCCTATCTCGTATTACCTCCAAGGCTGCTGAACGCCTACCGTAATACTTTTTTGCATTACACCTCCACCGTGCCGCGCATCGACCAGCAAATCGTCGCGACCTTCATGCAAAAAGGCCATTTCTCGAGACATTTAAACCGCATGCGTAAACTGTACCGGAAAAAGCTCGAATGCCTGATGCAAGCACTTAGCCCTTATCAACCAATAGTCACTGTTTCCGGCGAGCAAGCAGGCATGCACGTCGTGTTGACCATCGATACGGAACGCACGGAACAAAACTTAGTGTCCTTGGCAAGCGATGCCGGAATCCGCGTATTCGCGATGCAGAATTATGACCTGCTTAAGCAAAGATCCACTTTACCAAAAATCGTCCTCGGTTTTGGCGGCTTGAATGAAGTTGAAATCCAGCAAGGCGTCGAACAACTGATGCATAGTTGGAACATACAAAAAAACCAGCTCACCCCTAAGGGATGAGCTGGTTTTTCTTAGAATAAACCTTTAATGAAATCCACTGCGCCTTTCATGGACAACGCAAACCAATTGGCGCGATCCACCGTTTCTATCGCTTCAACGCCCGCAGCTGGCTTTTCGCCTTTCAAATATTCCACTTCACTGCCTTCAGAATCCAAAACCCTGACCTTACCTACAAGTTGGCCTTCCTCAACAGTTGCCTCAAGTGGGGCAGCTTCTGTCAATTCAAGCTCAGCCTGATACGTACCAGAAGACGGCGCCAACAAACGTATCGGTTCTTTAACTGCTATTGCGACTTGCTCTTTTTCACCTTTTGCGACAGGAATGGATTCCTGCCCCATAAATTGCTGACCAGCTTTCATGATCTCCGTTTCTTGAAATCCAAAACCATGATCCAATAAGGCACGTGTCGCATCAAAACGTGCCTTATAGGAACCCTCCCCTTCGGTATCGACCGCTTTCATCACTACCGCAATCAACCGGATTCCGTCACGTTTGGCAGTCCCTGCAAATGAATGGCCCGCAAAATCCGTCGTTCCAGTCTTCAAACCGTCCATGCCTTCATATTCATGGTCCATTCCAGGGAGCATCGTATTCCAATTGACCATACGGATCTGATCAGGCGTGCCTTCCCGGAACATCAATTCCGGAATTTTAGCAGTATCCAGGATTTCAGGGTAATCATCCAACAAAGCTTTAGTCAATACGGCCACTGAACGTGCTGACATCGTGTTTTCTTCATCTTCTCCTGTCCCTTCCGGATGCATCCCTAATAGAAACGAATTATTAAGCCCTGTCGAATTGACGAAGTGTGCGTCTTCTATGCCCATTTCCTTCGCTTTATCATTCATCATCCGGACAAACTCTTTCTCAGTACCCGCAATCGTTTCTGCAATGCCGATCGTCGCCGCATTCGCCGAATAAATGGCCATTGCTTCATATAACTCCTTCATCGTATAGGAACCATCCCGGCGCAGTGGAACATTGCTCAAGCGCAAGTCCTGAGAAATACGGTGGCTATAATCCGTCACCTCGTATTCATCGTCCCAACTGACGACACCTTCCTCGATTGCTTCAAACAAAAGATATTCACTCATCATTTTGCTCATCGAAGCGATCCCAAGGACAGCTTCATCATTCTGCCCATATAAAATCTGCCCAGTCTCGGCATCCACGACAATAGCTGCATCCGCCAATACAGGAACAGTTTCTTCTGCCTGCACATCAGCCGGAACCCATATTGTAAAAACAATAGCTGACACAATCATCACTTGAACCCATTTCACTAAACTTTTCACTCACTTGTCCTCCATCGTTTCATTCCTTTTGCTATTTTATCATATTCTCCAGAAGCAAAACGAAAAAACACCTCCCCAATCCTTGGGGAGGTGCCTCATCCTACATAGAATAATTCGGTGATTCTTTAGTAATTTGTACGTCATGCGGATGGCTCTCGATCAACCCTGCGCCAGTCATGCGGATAAACTGTGCATCCTCGCGAAGTGAACGCAAGTCTTTTGTACCGCAATAGCCCATGCCTGCGCGAATGCCTCCAAGTAATTGGTGGATTGTATCTGTAAGAGGGCCTTTATAAGGCAAACGCCCTTCAATTCCTTCAGGCACCAATTTTTTCGCTTCATCCTGGAAATAACGGTCTTTCGAGCCTTTTTCCATGGAAGCAATCGAGCCCATGCCACGGTAAGTCTTGAAGCGGCGTCCTTGGAAGATTTCCGTTTCCCCTGGGCTTTCAGTCGTTCCTGCGAGCAAGCTGCCTAGCATAACAACGTGTCCGCCTGCAGCCAACGCCTTGATAATATCGCCAGAGAACTTAATGCCCCCATCGGCAATGATTGACTTGCCATGTTTACGGGCTTCTGTAGCGCAATCGTAAACAGCTGTGATTTGCGGAACCCCGACACCTGCTACAACCCGTGTTGTGCAGATAGAACCTGGTCCAATACCAACTTTAACGATATCAGCACCCGCTTCAATCAAAGCTTTTGTTCCACTTGCAGTGGCTACGTTCCCTGCTACAATCGTCAGTTCCGGATACGCCTCGCGAATCTGGCTGACCATGTTCAATACACCTGCTGAATGGCCATGTGCGGTGTCAATAACTATCACATCTACCTGAGCTTTCACCAATTGCTCTACACGTTTCATCGTATCAGATGTTACCCCTACAGCTGCACCAGCTAGCAAGCGTCCATGCTCATCTTTTGCAGCAATCGGAAACTCGATCACTTTCTCGATATCCTTGATGGTGATAAGCCCCTTTAACATGCCGTTTTGATCCACGATCGGTAGTTTCTCAATTTTATATTGTTGAAGGATTTTTTCAGCATCTTCCAGAGTCGTGCCGACCGGGGCCGTCACTAGCTTTTCTTTTGTCATAACGTCCTTAATTTCTAATGAATAGTCTTGGATGAAGCGGAGGTCGCGGTTAGTAATGATACCCACCAAGGTAAGATCTTCTTCGCTCTGGACAATCGGTACACCAGAAATACGGTATTTACCCATCAAATGCTCAGCATCGTAAACTTGATGTTGAGGAGTCAAGTAGAACGGATCAGTAATGACGCCATTTTCCGAACGTTTGACAGTCACTACTTGTTCAGCCTGCTCTTCGATACTCATATTTTTATGGATGATTCCAAGACCGCCTTGACGTGCCATTGAAATAGCCATTTTCGCTTCTGTCACAGTGTCCATTCCAGCACTAATAATCGGGATGTTCAGCTTGATTTTCGGCGTCAGTTCCACTGACAAATCAATATCCTTTGGCAAGACTTCTGAATGAGCTGGCACTAGCAATACATCATCGAAGGTTAACCCTTCTTTAAGAAATTTCGATTCCCACATAATTGACACGCCTCCTGCTTCCTTTTGAATATTATTGTAAGGTTATCAGCGGTTTCAGGGGGTGTCAAGAAACTGAAAAAAGTAAAACTATTCCGACTAATGGATCATGAAATTTTCTGTATATCTTTTACTATTTACTATAGTTTTAGCGACGGTGTGCAACGTCAAATTGAAATTTCATTTATTCTTTTATCAAACAAGCCTTAGTGAGTACATAAGATTAAGAGAAGTTTTCATACAATACAAAAAAGCCGTTACCGGAATGAACCGGTAACGGCTTTGCTGCTTGCCCAGCGACGTCCTACTCTCACAGGGGGAAACCCCCAACTACCATCGGCGCAAAAGAGCTTAACTTCCGTGTTCGGGATGGGAACGGGTGTGGCCTCTTTGCCATCATCACTGGACTTTTTTGAGCTTGTTCGCTCAAAACTGGATAAATCGACATTGTGGGAAACGTGCGTTTCAGTTGGTTGGTTAAGTCCTCGATCGATTAGTATTCGTCAGCTGCACGTGTCGCCACGCTTCCACCCCGAACCTATCTACCTCATCGTCTTTGAGGGATCTTACTTGCTTGCGCAATGGGAAATCTCATCTTGAGGGGGGCTTCGTGCTTAGATGCTTTCAGCACTTATCCCGGCCACACATAGCTACCCAGCGATGCTCTTGGCAGAACAACTGGTACACCAGCGGTGTGTCCATCCCGGTCCTCTCGTACTAAGGACAGCTCCTCTCAAATTTCCTGCGCCCGCGACGGATAGGGACCGAACTGTCTCACGACGTTCTGAACCCAGCTCGCGTACCGCTTTAATGGGCGAACAGCCCAACCCTTGGGACCGACTACAGCCCCAGGATGCGATGAGCCGACATCGAGGTGCCAAACCTCCCCGTCGATGTGGACTCTTGGGGGAGATAAGCCTGTTATCCCCGGGGTAGCTTTTATCCGTTGAGCGATGGCCCTTCCATGCGGAACCACCGGATCACTAAGTCCGTCTTTCGACCCTGCTCGACCTGTCCGTCTCGCAGTCAAGCTCCCTTGTGCCTTTACACTCTGCGAATGATTTCCAACCATTCTGAGGGAACCTTTGAGCGCCTCCGTTACTCTTTAGGAGGCGACCGCCCCAGTCAAACTGCCCGCCTGACACTGTCTCCCAAGCCGCTTAGGCTTGTGGGTTAGAAGTTCAATACAACCAGGGTAGTATCCCACCGACGCCTCCCCCGAAGCTGGCGCTCCGGGTTCTCTGGCTCCTACCTATCCTGTACAAGTTGCACCAAAATTCAATATCAGGCTACAGTAAAGCTCCACGGGGTCTTTCCGTCCTGTCGCGGGTAACCTGCATCTTCACAGGTACTATAATTTCACCGAGTCTCTCGTTGAGACAGTGCCCAGATCGTTACGCCTTTCGTGCGGGTCGGAACTTACCCGACAAGGAATTTCGCTACCTTAGGACCGTTATAGTTACGGCCGCCGTTTACTGGGGCTTCGGTTCGCACCTTCGCTTGCGCTAAGCACTCCCCTTAACCTTCCAGCACCGGGCAGGCGTCAGCCCCTATACGTCACCTTACGGTTTTGCAGAGACCTGTGTTTTTGCTAAACAGTCGCCTGGGCCTATTCACTGCGGCTCTCTCGGGCTATTCACCCTACCAGAGCACCCCTTCTCCCGAAGTTACGGGGTCATTTTGCCGAGTTCCTTAACGAGAGTTCACTCGCTCACCTTAGAATTCTCTTCTCGCCTACCTGTGTCGGTTTGCGGTACGGGCACCTCCCGCCTCGCTAGAGGCTTTTCTTGGCAGTGTGAAATCAGGGACTCTGAGGTTAAACCTCTTGCCATCACTGCTTGATGTATATAGAAACGGGATTTGCCTCGTTTCTCATCTCACAACTTGGACGTGCACAACCAACGGCACGCTCACCCTATCCTTCTGCGTCCCCCCCATTACTCAAACGGCGGGGAGGTGGTACAGGAATATCAACCTGTTGTCCATCGTCTACGCCTATCGGCCTCGACTTAGGTCCCGACTAACCCTGAGCGGACGAGCCTTCCTCAGGAAACCTTAGGCATTCGGTGGACGGGATTCTCACCCGTCTTTCGTTACTCATACCGGCATTCTCACTTCTAAGCGCTCCACCAGTCCTTCCGGTCTGACTTCACCGCCCTTAGAACGCTCTCCTACCACGGACATCTCAGATGTCCATCCACAGCTTCGGTAATCCGTTTAGCCCCGGTACATTTTCGGCGCAGTGTCACTCGACCAGTGAGCTATTACGCACTCTTTAAATGATGGCTGCTTCTAAGCCAACATCCTGGTTGTCTAAGCAACGCCACATCCTTTTCCACTTAACGGATATTTGGGGACCTTAGCTGGTGGTCTGGGCTGTTTCCCTCTTGACTACGGATCTTATCACTCGCAGTCTGACTCCCAAGCATAAATCACTGGCATTCGGAGTTTGTCTGAATTCGGTAACCCGGGATGGGCCCCTAGTCCAAACAGTGCTCTACCTCCAGGATTCTCTATCTTGAGGCTAGCCCTAAAGCTATTTCGGAGAGAACCAGCTATCTCCAGGTTCGATTGGAATTTCTCCGCTACCCACACCTCATCCCCGCACTTTTCAACGTGCGTGGGTTCGGGCCTCCAGTAAGTGTTACCTTACCTTCACCCTGGACATGGGTAGATCACCTGGTTTCGGGTCTACAACTGCATACTCATTCGCCCTGTTCAGACTCGCTTTCGCTGCGGCTCCGGCTTCTCACCTTAACCTTGCATGCAATCGTAACTCGCCGGTTCATTCTACAAAAGGCACGCTATCACCCATTAACGGGCTCTAACTACTTGTAGGCACACGGTTTCAGGATCTCTTTCACTCCCCTTCCGGGGTGCTTTTCACCTTTCCCTCACGGTACTGGTTCACTATCGGTCACTAGGGAGTATTTAGCCTTGGGAGATGGTCCTCCCGGATTCCGACGGAATTTCACGTGTTCCGCCGTACTCAGGATCCACTCTGGAGGGAATGCACTTTCGGCTACGGGGCTCTTACCCTGTCTCGCGGACCGTTCCAGGTCGCTTCGCCTAATCCATTCCTTTGTAACTCCGTATAGAGTGTCCTACAACCCCAGAAGGCAAGCCTTCTGGTTTGGGCTGTTCCCGTTTCGCTCGCCGCTACTTGGGGAATCGCATTTGCTTTCTCTTCCTTCAGGTACTTAGATGTTTCAGTTCCCTGAGTCTGCCTTCTCATGTGCTATGAATTCACACATGGATACTGCTCCATTACGAACAGTGGGTTTCCCCATTCGGAAATCCCCGGATCACAGCTCACTTACAGCTCCCCGAGGCATATCGGTGTTAGTGCCGTCCTTCTTCGGCTCCTAGTGCCAAGGCATCCACCGTGCGCCCTTATTAACTTAACCACTGATGGTCAAACAATAAGTTGATCGCTTGAGGCGATCACGCTACTTGATGCTTGTTTCTTAATCAATGTCGATCTATCCAGTTTTCAAAGAACAAGTCTGAAAGCCAATCCTTGCGGAGTGAACCTTCAAAACTGAACGCAAAACGTCAACCCGATTCCGAAGAATCGGTTCCGATATTATCCTTAGAAAGGAGGTGATCCAGCCGCACCTTCCGATACGGCTACCTTGTTACGACTTCACCCCAATCATCTGTCCCACCTTCGGCGGCTGGCTCCCATAAGGGTTACCCCACCGACTTCGGGTGTTACAAACTCTCGTGGTGTGACGGGCGGTGTGTACAAGGCCCGGGAACGTATTCACCGCGGCATGCTGATCCGCGATTACTAGCGATTCCGGCTTCATGCAGGCGAGTTGCAGCCTGCAATCCGAACTGAGAACGGTTTTCTGGGATTGGCTCCCCCTCGCGGGTTCGCGACCCTTTGTACCGTCCATTGTAGCACGTGTGTAGCCCAGGTCATAAGGGGCATGATGATTTGACGTCATCCCCACCTTCCTCCGGTTTGTCACCGGCAGTCACCTTAGAGTGCCCAACTGAATGCTGGCAACTAAGATCAAGGGTTGCGCTCGTTGCGGGACTTAACCCAACATCTCACGACACGAGCTGACGACAACCATGCACCACCTGTCACCGCTGTCCCCGAAGGGAAAGCCTTGTCTCCAAGGCGGTCAGCGGGATGTCAAGACCTGGTAAGGTTCTTCGCGTTGCTTCGAATTAAACCACATGCTCCACCGCTTGTGCGGGCCCCCGTCAATTCCTTTGAGTTTCAGCCTTGCGGCCGTACTCCCCAGGCGGAGTGCTTAATGCGTTAGCTGCAGCACTAAGGGGCGGAAACCCCCTAACACTTAGCACTCATCGTTTACGGCGTGGACTACCAGGGTATCTAATCCTGTTTGCTCCCCACGCTTTCGCGCCTCAGCGTCAGTTACAGACCAGAAAGTCGCCTTCGCCACTGGTGTTCCTCCACATCTCTACGCATTTCACCGCTACACGTGGAATTCCACTTTCCTCTTCTGCACTCAAGTCCCCCAGTTTCCAATGACCCTCCACGGTTGAGCCGTGGGCTTTCACATCAGACTTAAAGGACCGCCTGCGCGCGCTTTACGCCCAATAATTCCGGACAACGCTTGCCACCTACGTATTACCGCGGCTGCTGGCACGTAGTTAGCCGTGGCTTTCTGGTGAGGTACCGTCAAGGTACCAGTAGTTACTTGGTACTTGTTCTTCCCTCACAACAGAGTTTTACGATCCGAAAACCTTCTTCACTCACGCGGCGTTGCTCCGTCAGACTTTCGTCCATTGCGGAAGATTCCCTACTGCTGCCTCCCGTAGGAGTCTGGGCCGTGTCTCAGTCCCAGTGTGGCCGATCACCCTCTCAGGTCGGCTACGCATCGTCGCCTTGGTGGGCCGTTACCCCACCAACTAGCTAATGCGCCGCGGGCCCATCCTGCAGTGACAGCCGAAACCGTCTTTCCGTACAGCCTCATGAGAGGCCGCAAACTATTCGGTATTAGCACCGGTTTCCCGGAGTTATCCCGATCTGCAGGGCAGGTTGCCCACGTGTTACTCACCCGTCCGCCGCTAAACCAAAGGAGCAAGCTCCAATGGTTCCGCTCGACTTGCATGTATTAGGCACGCCGCCAGCGTTCGTCCTGAGCCAGGATCAAACTCTCCATTATAGAGTAGTATTGATTGCTCAATAGTTGCTGGCGCATCGCCGTCTCGAAAGACGCGCGATTCGCTTGATCTGCATACGCTGATCAGTAGTTTTTTTGCTCCGATCGCCCAAGGGCGACCCTCGCAAATATGGTTTCTCGCGCTAAGCGCTCGAAACATATTCGTTGACGTTTTGCTGTTCAGTTTTCAAGGTTCATGTTGTACGCCTTGTTTTGGCGACTTGATAAATATATCACGCCTTACTATTCACGTCAACAGTTTTAAGAAAAAAAACTTTTCCTTTCTTCAAATCTCTTTCTATTAAGAAATAAAAGAGCTTGCCGAGTTGCCGGCAAGCTCTTTTAAAATCTTCTATTCTTTTAGTTCGTCTTCTGCATTTTCTTCTATTTCATCTTCAACAAGCTCATCCTCTGTGTAGACATCTGCTTCTGCACTTTCTTCGATGAGTGCTTCTACTTTGTCTTCACTAACTTGTTCTGTCTCTTCTTCAACTTCTGCTACTTCATCATCATCTAAATCCTTTTTAACTTTAGTGACCGTAGCAACGATCTCTTCGTCTCCAAGACGAATTAATGTAACCCCTTGCGTGTTTCTGCCAGTGGTTGAAATTCCTTCAACGTCCATGCGGATCAACACGCCGTGTTGTGTGATCAGCATGATATCTTCAGTACCGTTTACAGCTCTTACAGCCACAAGCGGGCCATTCTTCTCTGTGATATGGCAAGTCTTGATTCCCATTCCGCCTCTTGACTGTACACGATACTCGCTTTCTTTAGTGCGCTTCCCAAAACCATTCTCTGTTACTACGAGAATATCGTCACCTGACTCCAAAGTTTCCATTCCGACAACTTGGTCGCCTTCACGGAGACGAATGCCCCGGACACCGCTTGCTGCGCGTCCCATGCTGCGGATATCCGTCTCAGGGAATCGGATCAATGCGCCATCGCGTGTTCCGATGATAATTTCTTTATTGCCGTCAGTCATCTTGACTGAAATCAATTCGTCATCTTCACGCAAATTGATAGCAATTAATCCGTTCTGGCGAATATTTGCATAGCTGCTTACTGGTGTACGCTTGCTAAGGCCGCCGCGTGTCGTGAAGAAGAAGAAATCATCTTCCTTAAATTCTTCGACACGGATTACCGCTGTCACTTTTTCGTTCTTTCCTATCTCCAGTAAGTTTACTAGTGGCAAGCCTTTCGCAGTCCGGCCGTATTCAGGAACCTGATAGCCTTTCTTGCGATAGACTTTCCCTTCGCTTGTGAAGAACAGGATGGTGTCATGCGTCGATGTATATAGAAGGTGTTCCACGAAATCATCTTCGTTGGTTCCCATTCCCTGGACGCCGCGTCCGCCGCGCTTCTGGCTGCGGTAAGTATTGGCAGGCAAGCGTTTGATGTAGCCGTTATGCGTGAGTGTCAGTACCGAAGCTTCACGTGGGATAAGGTCTTCATCTTCGATCATTTCAGATCCCCCGACAGTGATTTCCGTTCTGCGAGGGTCATTGAAACGTTCTTTAATTTCCAGGATTTCCTCGCGGATAATTTCGAGGATTTTCGATTCGTCCGCAAGAATTGAACGCAACTCATTGATGAGTGCGACGAGCCCTTGGTATTCCTCTTCGATTTTGTCCCGTTCGAGACCGGTCAAACGTTGAAGGCGCATGTCCAGGATGGCCTGGGATTGGCGCTCAGACAAATTGAAATCATTCATCAAACCGTTGCGGGCTTCTTCGGTTGTTTGCGACCCACGGATCAAAGCGATGATGGCATCGATATGATCAAGTGCGATGCGCAAGCCTTCAAGGATATGCGCGCGGTCTTCCGCTTTTTGCAAGTCGAATTCCGTCCGGCGGCGGATAATGACTTTCTGGTGCTCAAGGTAATGATAAAGAACGTCTTTCAAGCCCAGAACTTTCGGCTGGCCATCGACGAGCGCGAGCATATTGATGCCGAAGCTTGTTTGCATCGCCGTCTGTTTGTACAAGTTATTCAATATGACATTGGCGCTCGCGTCCCTGCGCACTTCGATGACGACACGCATCCCGTTGCGGTCGGATTCGTCACGCAAATCAGTGATGCCGTCGATTTTTTTATCGCGCACGAGTTCTGCGATTTTTTCGATCAGACGCGCTTTGTTGACTTGATAAGGCAGCTCGTGGATGAGGATTACTTCTTTGCCGTTCGGTTTCGTTTCGATTTCAACAACCGCACGGATCAACACCGAACCTTTTCCGGTTTCGTAAGCACGGCGGATGCCGCTCCGTCCGAGGATGATGCCTCCGGTCGGGAAATCGGGCCCTGGAAGGAACTCAAGCAATTCTTCCGTCGTAATGGCCGGGTTTTCAGCCAACGCAAGAACCGCATCGATCGTCTCGCCTAGATTATGAGGCGGGATATTGGTAGCCATGCCGACCGCGATTCCGGAAGTTCCGTTGACAAGCAAGTTCGGGAATCTGCTTGGGAGGACAATTGGTTCTTTTTCCTGGCCATCGTAGTTTTCCTTATAATCAACTGTATTTTTATTTAAATCGCGCAAAAGTTCCATGGAAATTTTTGACATTTTGGATTCTGTATAGCGCATTGCCGCTGCTGCATCGCCGTCCACTGAACCGAAGTTCCCGTGGCCATCGACGAGCATATAGCGATAGCTGAAATCCTGGGCCATGCGTACCATCGTTTCATAAACTGCGCTATCACCGTGCGGGTGATATTTACCGATTACGTCACCGACGATACGGGCTGATTTTTTATAGCCTTTATCTGCTGTGATCCCGAGGTCATGCATCGCATATAAAATACGCCGATGCACCGGCTTCAAGCCGTCCCGGACATCCGGCAACGCACGCGACACGATGACGCTCATCGCATAGTCAAGGAATGATGTGCGCATCTCCGTGCTGATGTTTATTTCTTCTACTCCGCTGCCTGGCCGTTCCGCCATATCCGCAGCCTCCTCTCAACTCTTGTTGCTTTATACATCCAAGTTCTTTACATAACTGGCGTTTTCTTCAATGAAGTTGCGGCGCGGTTCGACGTCATCCCCCATTAGCATATGGAAAGTCTCATCCGCTGTCATTGCATCTTCAAGCGTCACTTGCAGCAAGGTCCGGAAATCCGGATCCATTGTCGTATCCCATAGTTGCTCAGCATTCATCTCCCCTAGGCCTTTATAGCGCTGGACATGCGGTTTTGGGGTTGCTGGCAATTTAGCCAATGCTTCTTTCAGCTGTGCATCCGAATAGACATAATCGACATGCTTGCCTTGTTTAATCTGGAATAAAGGCGGCTGTGCGATGTAAATATAGCCAGCTTCGATCAGCGGGCGCATGTAGCGGAAGAGGAACGTCAATAGCAAAGTCCGGATATGGGCGCCGTCGACATCGGCATCGGTCATGATGACGACTTTATGGTAACGGGCTTTGTCGAGGTTGAACTCTTCACCGATCCCTGTGCCAAGCGCCGTAATGATATTACGGATTTCCGCGTTAACGAGAATTTTATCCAGGCGCGCTTTTTCTACGTTGAGGATTTTCCCGCGCAATGGCAAAATCGCCTGGAAGTGGCGGTCGCGGCCGGATTTTGCGGATCCGCCCGCTGAATCTCCCTCTACGATGTAGATTTCGCTGATTTTCGGATCGCGCGAAGAACAGTCTGCAAGTTTCCCTGGCAGGCTTGATACTTCAAGGACCGATTTGCGGCGTGTGAATTCGCGTGCTTTTTTGGCAGCCATCCGCGCATGGGAAGCCATGATGCCCTTTTCGATGATTTTCTTTGCCGTCGTTGGATTTTCGAGCAAAAAGCGCTCGAATCCGCCTGAGAACAGATTATTGACGATCGTCGACACTTCCGTGTTGCCAAGCTTCGTCTTGGTCTGGCCTTCGAACTGAGGATCCGGATGCTTGACGGAAATGATTGCCGTCAACCCTTCTCTTACATCCTCACCCGTCAGATTCGCTTCAGCGTCTTTTATCAAGCCGTTTTTGCGGCCGTAATCATTGATGACGCGCGTCAATGCCGTTTTGAAGCCGGATTCGTGCGTTCCGCCTTCATGGGTGCTGATATTGTTCGCGAATGAAAAGATATTCGCGGCAAATCCGCCATTATATTGCATCGCGACTTCAACATCGATGCCATCCCGCTCCGACTCGACGAAAATCGCTTCGTCGTGAAGCGGGTCTTTCGATTTATTCAAATGCTCGACGTAGGATTTGATACCGCCTTCGTAATGGTATTTCTTTTCCTGCTCGAGGCCTTCGCGTTCATCTGCGACCACGATTTTCAAGCCGCGGTTCAAATAAGCGAGCTCACGCAGTCGGTGATCGAGAATATCGAATTCATACACTGTCGTTTCCTTGAAGATGTCACCGTCCGCTTTAAATCGGATGGTCGTTCCGGTTTTGTCGGCTTCGCCGATGACACCGAGCTCTTTTGTGACAGCGCCGCGCTGGAATTGAATGAAATGGCGCTTGCCATCCCTGTGAACGTAAACTTCTGTCGTCTCGGACAAGGCGTTGACGACAGAAGCGCCGACGCCGTGGAGGCCGCCGGATACTTTATAGCCGCCGCCGCCGAATTTACCGCCTGCATGAAGGACCGTCATGATGACTTCAACAGCCGGGCGGCCCATTTTTTCTTGCATATCGACTGGAATCCCGCGGCCGTTATCTTCTACCCGGATCCAATTGTCTTTTTCAATCGTGACGCGGATTTCATCGCAATAACCGGCAAGGGCTTCGTCGATGCTGTTATCCACGATTTCCCATACTAAATGATGCAGTCCTCTCGATCCCGTAGAACCGATATACATGCCCGGCCGTTTCCGGACCGCTTCTAAGCCTTCCAATACTTGAATCTGGTTGGCACCATACGATTGTTCAAGATTCGTATCTTCCATAGCCATTCCGTTCACCTGCTCTTTCTTGACAACTCATTATTTCCATTGATCGGTTATAACCTGTTTTGCTGAATTTTATTCAATAATGCCTGGGGCCGATAAGGCGACCCGTAGACGAAATCATCGGTGACGACATAGGATTTCACTGCCTCGGGCGGTACCAAAAGCCGCGTAAAAGCGGAGTGGACATAGTGTTCATGATGGACCACCGCAAGGATTTCCGTTACGGCAACCAAATGGGAGGCCCCGATCTGGACATACATGCATGCTCACTCCTTGACCGTCCCTTTCGACACCTCGAAAAGGCGGGCGCTTTGAATGGTCTCGTGCTGGATGCCTTCGACGCTGGTGGTCGTGACAAAGGTCTGCACGGATCCACGGATGGTATTGAGTAGATGGGATTGGCGATAATCGTCCAGCTCCGAAAGTACATCGTCCAGAAGAAGAACCGGCGCTTCGCCGACTTCCTGCTTGATGAGCTCAATTTCCGCGAGCTTCAAGGACAGTGCTGTCGTGCGCTGCTGCCCTTGAGAGCCGTAAGTCTGGACGTCGTAGCCGTTGACGATGAACTGCAGATCGTCACGGTGAGGCCCGACCAGCGTTACGCCACGGTCAAGTTCCCGCTTTTTCACTTCCTGGAGTTTCTGCTCTAAAAAGGACGCCATTTCAGCAGGCGTCCATTCGGGCTTCAACCCACTAATCGGCTGATAGCGGATTTCCAGTTTTTCAAGCCCACGGGAAATGCCGTGATGGATCGGTTCTGCCCATTTTTGCAGCAATTCCATGAACTGGAATCTTTTTTGTATAATTTTTACAGCAGCTTCGATGAATTGTTCGGTATAAACATCGAACATGACATCATTGATCGCCTGTTTGCCATAATGCTGCTTCAATATATGGTTACGCTGTTTCAACAGCTTTTGGTAATTGACGAGATCGTGGAGATAGACCGGTGAAATCTGGCCGATCTCCATATCGATGAAGCGGCGCCTGACCTGTGGACTGCCTTTAACCAAATGCAGGTCTTCAGGAGCGAACATGACGACGTTCAACTGGCCGATATAATCGCTCAGCCGCCTTTGCTCCAGGTGGTTCACTTTCGCTTTCTTGCCTTTTTTGGAAAAGCTGATTTCAAGCGGCAGTTTGCCATATTTCCGGAGCACATCAGCTTTAATTTTACCATATTCCGCGTCCCAGCGTATCAATTCTTTGTCATTGCTCGTCCGATGGGATTTCGCCATCGATAAAACATAGAGCGATTCCATGATATTGGTTTTGCCTTGCGCGTTCTCGCCGATGAAGACGTTGATCTCCGGCGAGAAGTCGAGCTTGAGCGTTTCATAGTTGCGGTAATCGACTAACTCGAGGTTGTCAATCCGCATCGAAGCTCATGCCTTCGGCGACAACGATGCGGAATTCCCCCGTCCCCGGTATGTTCACAGTGTCCTCGGGACGCAATTTGCGCCCTCTGCGGTCTTCCGCTTCCCCGTTCACGAATACTTCGTGTTCACTCAAGAACCATTTGGCCATGCCGCCTGAACTGATCGTATCCGTCATTTTCAGCAATTGCCCAAGTGTAATAAATTCCGTCTCAATACCGATTTCCTTCAAAATGCACTCATCCTTCGATTCGTAGTCTATCCCTTTATTTTACCCTATTTGACCCCATAAGTAAAAAGGATAGCCTGTATGGGCTATCCTGAGGGTTTTGGTGCTGATTAATATGTCCGGACAGGAAGAATCAATTGAAGAATCGAGTCGTCCAATGCCGATTTCAAAATGAACGGGCGCATCGCTCCAGTGAACTGGATGATGACATCCTGCCCATCGATCGCTTTCAATGCATCCATCATGAACTTCGCACTGAAGGAAATCTTCAGCTCTTCACCGTCCACGCTTTGCGCTTGCAATTGCTCTTCGACTTTCCCGACTTCCGGAGAATTCGAAGATACCTCGACTTCGCTGCCGTCGTTTGTGGAGAAGCGCACGACGTTATTGCGTTCTTCACGGGCTAGTAGTGATGCACGGTCGATTGCCTGAAGCAATGAACGGCCGTTTACCGTCACCGTCGTCTTGTATTCAGATGGGATGAGGCGTGAAGTATCCGGGTAGTTCCCTTCCAATAGGCGGGAGAAGAACAAGATGTGCTTCGATTTGAACAACACTTGCTGGTTGGTCATGACGATCTCGACCGGATCGGACGTGTCATCGAGGATTTTGTTCAATTCATTCAAGCTTTTCCCTGGAATGACGACGCTGTACTCCCCTTCCGGCAAAGTTTCGAGTTTCGTTTTGCGGCGTGCCAGGCGGTGGCTGTCAGTTGCGACACAGACAAGCTCCCCGTCTTTCACTTCCCAATGGACGCCAGTAAGCACCGGGCGTGTCTCAGAACTGGACACGGCGAATACCGTTTCTCTATTGATTGTTTTCAACAAATCCGCTGGAATCGTGAAAATGCGGTCGTCCTGGATATCGGGCAGTTGCGGATAATCCATGGCGTCAAGGCCGATCAAGTGGAATTCGGATTTCCCTGAACGGATATGCGTCTGGAAATTGCCGTTGATTTCGATTTCGACTTCGTTGGTCGGCAATTTGCGGACGATTTCCCCGAATACTTTTGCCTGAAGGACGATGCTTCCGCCTTCCGTGACCTCGATCAATTGCTGTCCATCCTCTTCTGCCGGGATGAAGGTTTGAATGGTGATATCGGAATCGCTACCTGTCAAACGCATGCCTTCTGTAGAAACATCCATCTTGATCCCTGTCAGAATCGGGATTGTCGTTTTTGAACTGACTGCTTTCATTACATCGTTTAAACCTTCAACTAGTCGCTCACGTTTTATCTCGAATTTCATTCTCGAACCTCGCTTATATATATATTTTAGTTATTAGTAATTAAAGACAGTAATAGTAATAGGGGCTGTGAATATGTGGATAAGCCTTAAAAAAGCAATCAAAGCAGTTTATCCACATGTAGGTAAACTGTGCATAAACTGCTTAAGGAAATCGAGGGTTATCCACAACCCTATTTCCCGAGTGCAGATCGAATTTCTTTGATGTCCTGCTGAAGCTGCTGGTTCTCTTTCAGCATCGTATTGATCTTTTCGTGCGCATGGATGACCGTCGTGTGGTCACGCCCGCCAAATTCCTCGCCGATTTTCGGCAATGAAAAATCCGTCATTTCGCGTGATAGATACATCGCGATCTGGCGCGGATAGGCGATATCCTTCGTGCGGCGTTTTGTCTTGAAATCCTCAAGCTTGACGTTGAACTGCTCGCCGACTGCGTTTTGGATGTCCAAAATAGTAATCACTTTCGGCTTGGAGTTCGGCATGATGTCTTTCAAGGCTTCTGAAGCGAGTTCGGCGCTCATGTCCCGGTTGATCAGGGAGGAATAAGCGACGACGCGGATCAATGCGCCTTCGAGCTCGCGGATGTTGGAATCGATCGAATTGGCGATATAGGTCATGACATCGTTCGGGATGTCCAGGCCGTCCGCTTTCGCCTTTTTGCGCAAAATGGCGATCCGCGTTTCCAGGTCCGGCGGTGTGATATCGGTGATCAATCCCCATTCAAAGCGAGATCTTAAGCGGTCTTCAAGCGTCGGGATCTCTTTCGGCGGCCGATCGCTTGAGATGATGATCTGCTTGGATTCTTCGTGCAGCGTATTGAACGTATGGAAGAACTCTTCCTGTGTCTGCTCTTTGCCGGCTAAAAATTGGATATCATCGATGAGCAAAATATCGACATTTCGATATTTATTGCGGAAATCGACGGTCTGGTTGTCACGGATCGAGTTGATGAACTCGTTGGTGAATTTTTCAGACGACAAATAAACCACTTTGGCGTCCGGGTTGTGTTCGATAACATAATGTCCGATTGCATGCATTAGGTGGGTCTTGCCAAGTCCTACGCCCCCATAGATGAAAAGCGGGTTGTACGCTTTTGCCGGTGCTTCGGCGACAGCGAGCGATGCAGCGTGCGCAAAGCGGTTGCCGGAACCAATGACGAATGTGTCAAAGGTGTACTTCGGGTTCAGCATGCCCGGCAAAAACTCTTGCTGTTCCGCCTGCCCCGGTTTGACACGGGGAGCGGGAAGCTGGAAATCATCCATATCCTGATCTTTTGGCACCACAAATTTAATAAGCGCTTCGTCCCCTGTGAGATCTGTCAAAATGCCGGTGATCAAGTGCACGTAATGGTTTTCGAGCCAGTCGCGCGCAAATGAATTCGGGGCTGAGATGGTGACAGTGTCTTCTTTATAGGACAAGAGCTTAGTAGATTTGAGCCAAGTTTCAAAGCTGGGCTTGGAGATTTTTTTCTCGACTTGGGCTAAGACACTCGACCAAATTTCGTCTAAGTGTTCCAA